>NZ_BDLQ01000010.1:0-85564 GCF_002049255.1 Carboxydocella sp. ULO1
GGTGGAGAATAAATGTATTTAATATAGCTGAATATTATGACAACAGGTGCCTCTTTTGAGAGGAGAATAGGGAATCAGGTGCAAATCCTGAGCGGTCCCGCCACTGTAATCGGGGAGCAACTACCAATATGCCACTGGCTACTATTGCTGGGAAGGCGGTAGCATTGTTATGATCCGAGAGCCAGGAGACCTGCCTGTTGTTATAGCAGATAACTGTGGATGATGGTAAAGTCCGCGGCATGTTTCATGCTGCGGATTTTTAATTTTATCTTATAAAATTTGAGGGAGGTAGTTAAAATGGATTTGTTAAAGCGCACCATCAGTTCAATAGTCCCCCTTAATACTGAAGCGATGCAGCAAGCCCAGGTAAGACTGGATATTCTGACCAAGCCACTGGGGAGTTTAGGAAGATTAGAAAGTATAGCTAAACAGCTAGCTGGCATTACAGGAAATCCGCGTCCCCAAATATCTAAAAAATGTGTGGTTGTTATGGCGGGTGACCATGGTGTAGCTAGCGAGGGAGTAAGTGCTTTCCCTTCTGAAGTTACATACCAGATGGTAGCCAATTTTATCCGGGGTGGAGCAGGAATCAATGTTTTAGCGCGCCATTCTAATGCAGATGTGTTTGTAGTGGATATGGGAGTGGCAGTAGATATAGACCTGCCAGGTGTAATAAACAGAAAAATAGATTACGGTACCCGTAATATGGTCATCGAACCGGCGATGACTTATGAACAAGCAGTAAAGGCGTTAGAAGCCGGGGTTGAAATAGCAAAAGATCTAATAAAAAATCAGGGTTATACTCTGCTGGCAACTGGAGAAATGGGCATTGCTAATACTACTCCAAGTTCAGCGCTGTTAGCTGTATTTGGGGGTCTAAAGGTTGAAGATGTTTGTGGCCGTGGTACAGGAATCGATGAGGCCGGCCTAAAAAATAAACAAAATGCTATAAGGAAAGCAATCGAAGTAAACCAGCCCAATGTAAATGATCCTATTGATGTTTTAGCTAAAGTAGGTGGTTACGAAATTGCTGGATTGGCCGGTTTGATCCTGGGTGCTGCTGCCAATAAAACACCCATTATTATAGATGGGTTTATCTCCTCCGCAGCAGCACTAATAGCACAACGGATTGCTCCGCTGAGTGTTGAATATATGATTCCTTCCCATGCCTCAGAGGAACCTGGTCATAAAATGATCCTTGAATTATTGGGATTGAAACCTATGCTCTTGCTAAATATGCGCCTGGGTGAAGGTACAGGTGCTGCTTTAGCAATGCATATTGTTGAAGGCGCTTGTAAAATCATTAATGAAATGGCTACCTTCGCAGATGCTGGAGTGACTGGCCCATGACGTCCGTTCTGGAAAATGCTTCACAGGGCCAAATCACGTCAACCATGGAGTTTGTTGCCAGCCAAGAAAACATTACAAAAGAAGAACTAGCCCGGGGAATAGCCCGGGGAGAAATTGTTATCCTGAATAATCGTAATCATAAAAATATCAAACCAGTTGGTGTAGGCTATCCTTTATCAGCCAAAGTAAACGCTAGTATAGGCACCTTAAAACATTTTATCAATCATACAGAAGAAATTGAGAAACTTAAAAACGCAGAAGCAGCTGGTGCCGATACCATTATGGATTTGTCCAGTGGAGGAACCTCTCAGCAAAGCGATGAGTTTCGCCGAAATCTAATCCGGGAAACATCTTTACCTGTCGGAACTCTCCCTCTTTACCAGGCATTAATCGAAGCGAGAGAAAAATATGGATCCTGTCTGAAAATGTCGGCGAGTCAGTTATTTGAAACTATAGAAAAGCAGGCTGAAGACGGTATCTCTTTCATGGGTTTTCATTGTTCTTTAAATCAATTCACCCTGGACCTTTACTTGAAACAAAACCGTCAAGAGCCGATTGTAAGTTATGGCGGTACTTTTCTAACTGCCTGGATGTTAGAGCATAAAAAGGAAAATCCATTATACGAACACTATGATAAGCTATTGAAGATCCTGAAAAAACACGACATAGTTTTAAGCCTGGCTGATGCTTTTCGTCCCGGCAGTGTCCATGATTCGTTAGATACAGTTCAAACAGCAGAACTAGCTGTAATAGGTTATCTAGTAAAAAGAGCAAGAGATTTTGGAGTGCAAGTCCAGGTTAAAGGCCCTGGTCACACTCCTATTCAGGATATCCATCCTACAATTAACTTAATGAAGAAATTGACCTCCAATAGTCCATACTTCGTCTTTGGCCCCATTGTAACTGATATTGCACCTGGTTATGATCATCTAACCAGTGCCATTGGGGGAGCATTGGCTGTCGCTGCCGGTGCCGACTTTATCTGTTATGTTACACCAGCAGAACATGTTGCTTTTCCCACTGTAGAACACGTTTACGCAGGGGTGGAAGCGGCAAAAAAAGCAGCTAGATTTGGCGATCATTATAGACTTCAGAAAGGGAGGAAGGGGAAGTGACTCAACTGGAAATGGCCCGTCAGGGGATCATTAGCAAAGAAATGGAGTATGTTGCGGCTAAGGAAAAAGTATCACCTGAATTTATTCGCCAGGGCGTAGCAGAAGGGACGATTGTTATATTGAAAAACAAAAACCGCAAAGATAGTAATCCGGTTGCCATCGGCAAAGGGTTAAGAACAAAGGTGAATGCCAGTGTCGGAACCAGCCCTGATAGCACCAGTCTGGAACTGGAACTGGAAAAACTTCAGGTTGCAGAAAAGGCCGGTGCAGACACGATTATGGATTTGAGCACTGGCGGGGATATCAATGGAATTCGGAAAGAAATCCTGGCTAAAACCAAATTACCTGTTGGCTCTGTGCCCATTTATCAAACAGCAATAGAAGCAATCGCCAAATACGGTAGTATTGTCGAAATGAATGCTGAAGATATCTTTGCTACTATTGAGGCTCATGCTGCTGATGGGATAGATTTTATGGCTATCCATTGTGCCCTGAATTTTGATGTGGTCAACCGGCTGAAAAAACAGGGAAGGACAATGGATATAGTTAGTCGCGGTGGTGCCTTTTTAACTGGTTGGATGCTGCACAACCAGGCGGAAAATCCTCTCTATACCCAGTTTGATCGGCTTTTAGAAATAGCTAAAAAATACGATGTTGTCCTCAGTATTGGTGACGCCATTAGGCCTGGATGTATAGATGATTCTTTGGATCGTGCCCAGGTTCAGGGCCTAATCATTGCTGGAGAACTGGTTGACCGGGCCCGGGAGTATGGGGTTCAAGTTATGATTGAAGGACCCGGGCATGTGCCAGTACATCATATCCACTCTACGATTCAGTTACAGAAAGAATTGAGCAATCAGGCCCCATACTTTGTCCTGGGAACCCTGGTTACAGATATTGCGCCTGGTTATGATCATATTACTTCAGCTATAGGAGGCGCACTGGCTTCGGCGGCAGGAGCTGACTTTATATGCTATGTTACACCTGCTGAACATTTGCGCTTGCCCACTGCCGCTGATGTCCGGGAAGGAGTAATCGCTGCCAGAATTGCCGCCCATGCAGGGGATCTGGCTAAAGGCGTCAAAGGGGCGGCTGAATGGGATTTAGCCATGGCCAGGGCTCGTAAATCATTAAACTGGGAAGAACAGATGGTTGTAGCAATCGACCGGGAGAGAGCGGAAAAAATACGTTCGGAACGAGCACCTTTAAATTCAAGCGATGATGTTTGTACTATGTGCGGAGATTATTGTGCCATGAAAGTGGTAAGCCAATATCTTGGCGTTCCGGCCGGAGAGTGTTAATTTTTCAGAAAATTATTGTTGCCTTATAGACAATTGAAAAGGACTAATGTTATAATAAAGCCAACAAAAAAGTGTAGCAAGTTTAGGGAAGTCAGTGAAAATCTGACGCGGTCCCGCCACTGTGAAAGGGAGTCTGGTACAAATTAGCCACTGGCAATTACCGGGAAGGCGTACCAGATGATGATCTTGAGCCAGGAGACCTGCTTGCTACTTGCCTTCACCTACGGAGGATAGGGAAAGGCAGGTTGTTGGTAAGAAGGCTAACCCTGCCTATAGCGGGCAGGGTTTTTGTTTTTATCTTTCATAAACGGAGCCGTGAGAGATATGATCGTAATCTTTGCCGGGCCCAAAGCAGGGGAAAAACTTATTCGTCCACTTAAGGAACACGGTTACTGCCTTTGTACAATAACGGCTACTGACCTGGGAGTAAAACAGGCATTAGCTAATGGAAGCGATTATGCTTTTACTGCAATGGAAATGTTTGAGCATTTACCCTGGTTAAAGACAAACTATCAAATTAAGTTAGTTATCGATCACTCCGGACCTATGCTCTCTCAATCACCTTTTTTTCTGCTGGAATGGTTTCAGCGAAATGGTTATGAGATCATTAAATATCGTGATGCTCTGCCATTGTTGCCAGATAATAAACTGCTTCATCGAGTTAATTCCTGGGAACAACTGGCGGCAAGCTTGAATAATTTTGGTCGTAACATCTTTTTGACAACCGGTAGCAATAACCTGGAATTTTTATTAAAGCACCCATCGCTAAAAGAAAAACAATTTATTGTTCGCGTAATCCCCGACAGTAAAGTGGTTGACAAGTGCCTCAAAAACGGTATTAGTCCCAAAAACCTGATCGCCATGATGGGACCTTTTTCTGCCAAACTTAACAAGGCTTTATTTCAAGCCTATAAAGCCGATGTAATTGTCGCTAAGGAAAATAATGCTGAGATAAAGAATAAGGCCAAAGCTGCTTTTGAGTTAGGCTTACCATTAATAGTTTTATCTAAGCAAGAGGAAAACGCTTTTAATAAAATAGATGATGTAATTGCTTATCTAAATAATAAGGGGATTTAGGGACTATGAAGAAAAATATGTCCTTTTTTTCGGGGAAAAAAGGCTATACTACCGGTAGTTGCGCAACGGCAGCTGCAGTATCTGCCTTGCTGGCACTAGCGGGTAAACATCCCCAGCAAATAAAAATAATTCTACCAGACCAAAAGACGATTGACATTCCTGTTGCCAGTTGTGGTATTGGCACTGACTTTGGCTGGGCTGAAGTAATTAAGGATGCAGGTGATGACCCTGATGTTACCCATGGTCATATAATTGGTGCTTGTGTACGATTGATTGAGTCGGGTCATATTGTTATCAAAGGTGGTAAAGGGGTTGGCGTCGTAACAAAACCGGGATTGAAAGTTGCCGTAGGGGAGCCAGCCATAAACCCTGTACCAAAACAAATGATCCTGGATAATATTAAAAAGACCCTGGTCTCCCTTGGCATTAAGCAGGGGGTAGAAATCACTATTTATGTACCGGAAGGGGAAAAACTGGCAGAGAAAACATTGAATTCTAAACTGGGGATTATTGGTGGAATTAGCATACTGGGAACAACCGGGATTGTTGAGCCCATGTCTGAAGAGCGATTTAAGCTATCCTTGTTGCCTCAGCTGGAAATTGCCCGGGCAGCTGGGTACAAAGAAATAATCCTGACGCCGGGCAGAGCAGGCCAAAAGGCCGCTGAGAAATTTTTAGCTTTTCCTGAGGATGCCATAATATTGAGCAGTAACTTTATTGGTTTTATGCTGGAACATGCCATTGGAATGGGTTTTAAAAAAGTTATTATTTTTGGTAGCCTGGGTAAATTGGTTAAGTTAGCAGGAGGAATTTTTTACACTCATTCAAAAATTGCTGATGCAAGACAAGAGATTTTGGCCTGTCACACTGCCCTTCTGGGGTTTTCGTCTGAATTAGTTAGAAAAGTCTTTCTTGCTAATACCACTGAAGAAATAATAGATCTGCTTAAAACCCATAACGGGGAAAAGGTCTTATGGCAGATAGCAGCAGAAGCTAAAAAAAGAGCTGAAGATTATATTTTTAATGAGGCCCAGGTAGAAGTTATTATTACAAATATGGCTGGCATACCTGTAGCCTGGAGTTCACAAGCCGGTTTACTATTGGGGGAAGCAACATGACAAAGCAAAAATCATCAATAAAGTTAGTGGGCTTGGGCCCTGGTAATCCCGCTTTTATTTTCCCAGCATATAAAGACTTAATTAAAACTGCCGACATCATTCTGGGAGGAAAGCGCCAGCTGGATTTGATATTGCCTTTCCTCGAGAAAAAAACAGATTTATGGTTAATTGACAGGAATTTTAGAGAGGTATTGAATAAATTAAAAAATCTGCAACACCAAAACATCGTTATTGTTGCTTCCGGCGACCCTGGTTTTTTTGGTATTCTGAACACGATTAAAAAGTATTGTTCAGAATTTGAGCTTGAAGTTTACCCCAATATCAGTAGTGCCCAATGGGCCCTGGCTAAATTAGGCTGGAGCTGGGAAGAAGTAAAGTGGTTTAGTATTCATGGACGGGAATTGCACACTGTTATGCAATCCTTACCCTCATCAGGTAAAATTGGGATTTTAACAGACCCACGCATTAAACCTCAGCAACTGGCAACCGAGCTTAAATTCCGCGGCTGGTCAGAAGCTGATTTTATCCTGGCTCGTAACTTGACTTTGCCAGATGAAGAGCTGGTTATTTTTCATCTGGAAGAATTGGCTAATCTGGATGATTTTAAGAATGATATCTTGTTAGCATACCTTCCACAAAAGAATTCAAAATTTTGGCCATACCAGTCTCCAGGTATTCCTGAACATCTTTTTATTACTGGTAAACCACCAATTACCAAAGCCGAAACCAGGGCGCTCATAATATCCAAGTCCTACCTGGAACCCGGTTTAACAATTTGGGAAATTGGCACAGGAACAGGCAGTATTACCATCGAAGCAGCTCTATTCTCTCCAGGTAGTCAAGTATATACCGCAGATCCCCGCCCGGAGAGTGAACAGCTGCTAAAAGCCAATCAACAGCGCTTTAATTGTAATAATATTCATTTTTATCAAGGGTTTGCGCCAGAGATATGCCATTCCTGGCCATCTCCTCATCGGGTTATTATAGGTGGACACGGTGGCAAGCTGGACAAAATCCTGGAGTATGTTCATGAGAGACTACTGCCTGCAGGTAGGCTGGTTATCTCCGCTACTCAGTTAAAAACTGCAGCAACGGCCTGGGATTTTTTCCATGGTAATCAATATCAGGAAATTGAGGCGATTCAACTACAGGTGAATAGAATGCGTTCCGGACCTGGCTGCTCCCAGTTATGGGATGTTCAAAATCCATGCTTTATCATATCAGGCAGAAAAAAATCGGAGAGTGATTGAAATGACTCCAGTTTTATATGGAATAGGTGTTGGCCCTGGTGACCCGGAATTGATAACCGTTAAGGCAATGAATACTCTTAAAAAAGTCAAAGTGATTTTTGCTCCCAAAGCTACTGAGGAATATAAGAGTGTCGCCCGCGAAATAATTACTCCTTACCTGACAAAAGAACATAATGTAATTGAACTTACTATGCCAATGTTAAATCAACAGGATGTTTTAATTAAATCCTGGCAAGAAAATGCCCGGATGATAGCTAGCTATCTACTACAAGGAGAGGACGTAGCGTTTATTACCCTGGGTGACGTTAATTTATACAGTACGTTTTACTATTTATACTATGAATTAAAAACTTTAATTCCTCATTTAAAAGTAGAGATAATACCAGGGATAACATCCTTTGCTGCTGCTGCCTCACGCACTCAGTGGTGCCTGGCGGATAAAAACCATCCACTTATAATCATACCCATGAATAAAGAAATAGACTTAACAGAAATGCTGGTGAATCAAACCCGGGCTGTATTAATGAAGGTAGGAAAATATTTGCCCAGGATAAAACAGGCATTAAAAGCAACAGGGCCATGGCAGGGATGGATAATCAGTTATTGTGGACAGGCAAAGGAAAAAATTCATCCCCTTTCGGAACTGGAGGAAATTTCGGCATTACCATACATGACTGTTATATTACTGGCAAAGGAGTAATCTTATGAAAGTATATATCGTAGGAGCCGGACCCGGTGCGGTTGATTTGATTACAATCCGAGGACTGGAATTATTGAAAAGGGCAGATGTAGTTATTTACGCCGGTTCTCTGGTGAACCCGGAACTGTTAAATTATTGCAAAGAAAATGTAAAAATCTACGATAGTGCCGGTATGACATTAGAAGAAATTAACAAAGTTGTGTTCCAATCAGCTTCTGCAGATCAGCTGGTAGTCCGCTTGCATACCGGAGACCCCTCGATGTATGGAGCTATTCAGGAACAGATTAAAGCCTGGGAAGAAAAAGGTTTAGAAGTTGAAATCGTACCAGGAGTTAGCTCTGTATTTGCAGCCGCTGCTGCTTTAAAAGAGGAATTTACTAAACCCGGTGTTACCCAAACTTTGATTTTAACCAGGGTAGGGGGTAAAACACCCGTACCGGAAAAGGAACGCCTGGCAAACCTTGCCAGTCATGGTGCCAGTCTCGCTATCTTTTTAAGTGTTCATCTCATCGACCAAATCGTAACAGAACTTTTAGAGGCTAATCTACCCCCTGATACTCCGGTTGCAGTCGTACAACGCGTAACCTGGCCCGATGAAAAAATTGTCAAAGGCAATTTATCTAATATTGCAGCTTTAGTAAAAGAAGCAAAAATCACCAAAACAGCTTTAGTCCTTGTAGGAAAATTCCTTAATGCTGAGTTTGATCGTTCTTTGCTTTATCACCCCAATTTCTCCCACGCATTCAGAGAGGGATCTTGACAATGAAAAAAATTTCTTTTTGGGCTCTGACTAAAGGTGGACAGGAGACAGCTTCTTTACTGGCCCAACTTTGGCAAAAAGCTTATCCGCAGACTGAGGTTGCTACTTTTTTTCCAGAAGTAATGCAGCCATCATTAAAAGAAAAAATCAAACTGGAATTTGATAGATGGGATGCCCATGTTTTTATTATGGCATCTGGTATTGTCGTACGCTGTATAGCACCCTGTTTAAAGTCTAAACTGCATGACCCGGCAGTTATTGTTGGGGATGAAAAAGGACAATATCTAGTTAGTTTACTGAGTGGCCACTGGGGTAATGCTAATTGGCTTACCAAAGAATTGGCTCGTTTAAGTAATGCTACACCGGTTATAACTACCTCAACTGATGTTCAAGGCATCACATCAATTGAAGATTTAATCAAGCTCCTTAAAGCAAACCCTGAAAGTTTAAAACCGGCTAAGAAATTAAATTCAACGCTTGCCAACTCTGGAACTATAAAAGTTTTCTGGGATAATAAAAGTTTACTAACTACACCACTACCTCTTCCAGAACGATATGAGTATACTGACAATCTTATAAATGCAGATCTAATCTTTTCCAATTCCCAACTAACTGAAATTGATCCAGACAAACAATTGTTATTGCGTATACCCTATTTTGCATTAGGTATAGGTTGTCGTAAAAATATTTCTTTTCATCAACTCTGGCGCAATTTGCAAAGTTTTCTTTCCTCCGGCAATATTGCCATTTCTGCAATTAAAGCTCTCTGTTCAATTACGTTAAAAAAGAATGAACCAGCTATTTGGGAACTGAGTCAAAAATTAAATTTACCCCTTTATTTTTTTGAGGCTGAGGAACTGAAAACTTATGAGTCAGAACAAAATTTTTCTGCCTTTGTCAAAAAAACAACAGGAGTTGGTTGTATATGCGAACCGGCAGCAATGAAGGCATGTCAAAAGCCGAAACTAATAATTCCCAAAACCAGTTATCCCCAAACAACCTTCGCTCTGGCAGCGGACATATCTATATTATCGGAATTGGACCAGGTAATAAGGAACAAATGACCTTTTCTGCCTGGGAAGCGATAAAAAAGGCTAACTACATTGTCGGATATAAAACATATATTAATTTAATTAAAGATATGCTTACAGACCAGCAAAAAGTGGTTTCTACCGGTATGAGAGGTGAAGTAGAACGCTGCCAGACAGCGATTCGGCTGGCGCTGGCTGGTGAAATAGTGGCAGTTATTTCCAGTGGAGATGCCGGAGTTTATGGTATGGCAGGTTTAATTTATCAGCTTTTATTTCAGGACAATATATCTTTGCAAGTTACAGTAATACCAGGTATTACAGCTTCCATAGCTGCTGCTTCCCTTCTGGGTGCTCCATTAATGCATGATCACTGCAGTATAAGTTTAAGTGACCTTTTAACACCCTGGGAAGTTATAACTAAACGAATTGAGGCTGCTGCTCAGGCTGATTTTGTTATCGCCTTCTATAACCCCAGGAGTAGAGAGAGAACAGAACACATTGAAAAAGCCAGAGAAATTCTTTTAAAATACCGCCCCCCAAGCACTCCCGTAGGAATTGTTAAAAATGCTTTCCGTACTGATCAACACATTACTGTTTCTAATTTAGAAGAATTTACAAATTGTGAAATTGATATGTTGTCCGTTGTAATAGTGGGAAATAGCCAAAGTTTTATAAAAGATGGCAAAATCATCACCCCACGGGGGTATGACCTGTGATTTTAATTTTAGGTGGAACTACTGAGGCTAAAGAAGCCGCCGTTTGGCTGAAAAAAAATACGGTACCTTTTGTTGTTACTACTACTACCGAGCTAGGAAGAAAACAATTGCTTTCTGAAGGTATTGAAAATATTCTCGTAACTAAATTAAATGAAATAACCTTTACGGAGCTAATTCACAAACTTAAAGTCAACATGATCCTGGATGCAACCCACCCCTTTGCAGAACAAATCCATCAATTGGCAATAGACATCGCAAGAAAAATGAACCTTCCTTACTTGCGTTACCAGCGCCAAGATGTGGAGCTGAACAACAATAATCCATATATTATTGTTTGCCATAACTGGGAAGAAGCCATCAAACAAGCCAGTAAATTTAATTGCATTCTCCTGACTATCGGTGTCAAGAGACTGAATGAGTGGGGCAATCATCCCTTATTACAAACGAAGAAACTTTACGCCAGGGTACTCCCTGTACCTGAATCGATAAGTACAGCTCTGGATGCAGGTTTTTCTCCGCAAAATCTCTTCGCTATGTATGGCCCTGTCCCGGCAGCAATAGATTTGAGTATAATCAGGAGCTATAAAATTGATGTAATGGTAACTAAGGAAAGTGGTTATAATGGCGGTTTGCAAAATAAAATTCAGGCTGTGACAGAAGCTGGCATTCACCTTATCCTTATAAAAAAGCCACAACTTAATTTAACTATAATAACTGATTTAAATGAACTAAAAAGTGTAATTGAGAAAGGAGATATTAACCCATGCAAGGAGTAATAGTTTTAGGACATGGCAGTAGAGCAGTGGCTAATGATGCCAACATGCTTTTGTACGACGTAGTTGATTTATTTAAGGAGATTTCCGGTAAAGAATTGGTAGTCCCGGCCTGGATGAATCGTGAATCTGGCTTAACAGGTCTGCAGCAGGCCATTGACCACCTGGTAGAAAAAGGTGTAACTTCTATCGTCATTGCCCCCTGGTTTTTAACTAACGGTCTGCATATTAAAGAAGATATTCCCGAAGAAATTAAACATGCTCAAAGCAGATATCCCTTTCTAACCATAAAATTGGCTAAACCATTAGGGTTAGATCGGCGTTTAGTGGAAGTACTGGCAGAAAGGATTGCTGAAGCAGAATGAATAATAACTTTTTTTTACAACAACCGGAATTAATTGAGCAAAAAAGCATGGAAATCATTGAGAATAGTGTTGATTTATCCAATTTTAATGAGCAGGAAAAAGTAATAGCCCGACGCTTAATCCATGCAACCGGTGACCTCGGTATTGCCTCTGAAATTGTTATCCATCCGCAAGCCATAACTACAGCAAAAGCTTGCTTTGCCAGAAAAACACGGATTATTACTGATGTAGCTATGGTAAAATCAGGCATTAGCCCTGCAAAATTGTCTCGCTATGATATTGAAGTAAAAACATTAATTCATGATAACAACGTGCATCAGTTGGCCAGAGAAAAAAGGATCACTCGGGCCATGGCAGCAATTGAACTTACCAAAACAGAGTGGGCAGGAGAAATTGTGGCTATTGGCAATGCGCCCACTGCTCTTTTCCATTTGCTGGATTTAATAGCTAAAGGAGCTCCGGCCCCTGCCTTAATCATTGGAATTCCCGTTGGTTTTGTCGGTGCTGCTGAATCGAAAGAAGCATTGATTGCTCAGGGGCAAGTTCCCTTTATAACTGTTCGAGGGACTAAAGGTGGCAGTCCCATGGCTGCCGCAGCAATAAATGCTTTATTAACCCTGTAAAGGTGGTAGATATAATGGTTAGGGCATTGATGATCGGAGCACCATATAGTGGAAGTGGAAAAACTACTTTGGTTGCCGGTCTCCTTCATGCCCTTGTACAACAGGGGTATCAGGTACAATCTTTTAAAGTTGGCCCAGACTATATTGATCCCAGTTACCATTCTTTAATAACTGGCCGACCCTGTCGTAATCTTGATTTGTTTTTAATGAACGAAGAAGCGGTTAAGGCTTCTTTTTTTCATAATTCCCGTGGTGCAGATTTTAGTATAATTGAAGGTGTGATGGGGCTTTTTGACGGCATGAGCTACAGCGATTTTGGTTCAACAGCTCATATTGCCAGAATATTATCCATTCCGGTCCTGCTCGTTTGGCCATGTCGAGGATTGGCCCATACAATTATCCCACTGTTAAAAGGTCTTAGCAGCTACGATCCTGAATTAAATATTGCAGGAATAATATTAAACCAGGTAAATTCGGAACAGCATTTTCAACAAATGAAAGAGTTAATTGAAGCTGAAACCAGGATTAAAGTTATCGGAAGTATCGGGAAAAAAAGGGAATTCCAGCTAAATGAACGCCATTTAGGTTTGGTTCCTGCTGTAGAAAATCAGGATTATCTTGCAAGGACCGCAAAGGTAGGAGAATATTTGCGAAAACATCTGGATTGGGAAACTCTTTTTAGTGTTTTTGGGAAATGTAATGAAGAAGTGCTCAAATTTCCCGAGGCCGGTATCGATTTTTCCGATTTAATCATTGCGTATGCTTTCGATGAAGCTTTTAATTTTTATTATCAGGATGCCCTGGATTTGTTGACCAAATGGGGAGTAAAGCTGGTAAAAACCAGCCCGTTACATGATGAACATTTACCAGAAAATATTGATGGTTTAATTATCGGAGGAGGATTTCCAGAACTCTTTATCGAATTATTAAAAGAAAATAGGAATTATATTGCATCTTTAATCGCTCATCATCAGGCTGGAATGCCTATTTACGCTGAGTGCGGCGGTTATATGTACCTGGCCATGGTGAATATTATTCCTGCTAGTGTTGTAATGCAAGAGAGACTAGTAGCTTTGGGATATTATCAGGGTATAACCCTTAATGATAGTATTATTGGTCCAGTTAATACATTAGTCAAGGGACATCAATTCCATTATTCTGAACTAATTCCCTTGGATAAACAATATCCCTGGGCAGCCTCCCTCCATAAACCCAATCGGCATTCCACTGCAGTCCTGGATGGCTATGCTCAAAACAATATTTTTGCTTCTTATCTACATATTCACTGGGGTGGCCAGCCTGATATTGCCTATAACTTTTTATCCAGCTGTTTAAATTGGCAGAGGAGAAGGGTAAAGTGAAAACAAAACCCAGAATAATTATTTTTACTGGAACAGGCAAAGGGAAAACAACTGGTGCATTAGGCTATGTCCTGCCATATGTTAATCAAAAGACAATAAAAATTGTTCAATTTTTAAAAGGCAGCAATTATGCTGCTGAGCAAAATTTAGGAAGCAAACTGGATAATTTGTATTTTTATTCTTTTGGATATGGCTGTTCACAAAGCAACTTAATACGTAGCGGAGAAGGTCACTGTAAAAGCTGCGGAAAGTGTTTCAGAATTAATCGACAAGAACCTGGGTTTGTTTATAAGGCTTGGAGTTTCACAAAAAAAATAGCTAATGATAACAAAACGGATATTCTAATACTAGACGAATTTGCATATGTATTGAAATATAATTTTTTAGATACAACCAGTTTTTTAACTGAGATTTCAACTTGGCCAGCTCATTTAATTATTATTTTGACTGGACGGGTATTCCCGCAAGAAATACTGGATGTTTCTGTTGAGGTATACGAGTTAATCGAAATAAAACATCCTTTTCGACAGGGGATACCCTCCCGTCGCGGTATTGAGTATTAGTGGAGGTGAGTGTTGATGCAAATTCGCTTAGGAAAAATTAATCCTGAGAAAGGCTTTTTCTATTACTACCTGCCTAATTGGACTCTCTCAATGTGGAAATTATTTTACAATATTGATTTTACCCTGCAGGAGATAAGGCTCAAAATTTCAACTACAACAGACAACTTACTCCTGGAAAAAAGTTTACATAATCCAACCGGCCTCTTTTTTTTTAATTATAAAAACTCCGAGGAACTGAAGATTGAGTATTATTATAACAATAAAAGGCTGTTATCGATAAGCTCAAAAATTGATAGTAAATTAACAGATGATAAAATTTATTTTTCGAGTGGAGGCTGGATAAGTAGAATGGTAGGTGATGGAAATTGAAGAAAGCTTTTTTTGTTTTACATGGTCATTTACCCTGGGTTTTACATTTTCACAATAAAAATTATGAAAAAACCTGGGTTTTTGAAATTACTGCGGAATGCCATTTGCGGTTAATTGAAATTTTACAATGGGTAAATAGGGGAAAAGTTTCCTACTCCGTAAGTCCACCTTTGTTATCCATGTGGCTAAGTGATTATTTTAAAAACGAATTTAACGATTATTTACTAAAGCAAATTTACATAGCTGAACAAGAATACAAGAGAAATAAAGGTACTGATTATGATAATGTTAGTGCGTTTTATCTGGAGTTCTGGCAAAACAGATATAATTTCTGGCAAAAAATTGACAGGGATATTGTTCAAGCTCTCCTGTATCTGAAACACAATGGTAGAATTGAACTCCTAACCTCTGCAGCCTCTCATCCCATCCTGCCTTTACTACCATCAAACCAGTGGATTAATCTTCAAATAAAAGCAGCAAAAGAATTATTTTCTCGGGTGTTTAGTTTTGACCCAAAGTCCTTCTGGTTACCAGAATGTGCAGTAAGCGAAGAATTATTGCCAATTTTGGAAGATAACGGGATTGAGAACATTTTTATTTCTGAACATGCTGCTAATAATCCTGCAAGTTCAATTTTCCGTAAAGGTAAAGTCAATATTTTTCTACGAGACATGGCTACGGCAGAACGGGTTTGGAGCAGAGAATGTGGATACCCCGGTCACCCTTTTTATAGGGAGTATTATCGGGACATAGGCTGGGATATGCCATTAGAACAAATTCGCGAATATCTAAGACCATGGGAATTCCACCGATTTACTGGTTTTAAGTATTTTAGTATCACAGATAAAAACAACCCAAGGAAAGAGATTTATAAATACGATAGAGCTTTGGCTATTACAAATCAACAAGCTTTAGAGTTTATAAACTTTCTAAACCAATATCCCAAAGATAATATTGTTTGTGTTTATGACGCCGAACTCTTTGGCCATTGGTGGTTTGAAGGCCCTGAATGGTTAGCTAAGATTCTATCCCTTTCAGAATCTATCGATTTTACAGCCCCGGAAGCATATCATAGTAATTTTGTTGAAAAAATTGAAGTCACAGATAAAGTCTGTTCCTGTTCCTGGGGTGAAAAAGGGTATTTTGATGTTTGGGTAAATGAAAAAAATGAGTGGATGTATCAAGATTTGATTAGTATCAGCCATATAGTAGAAAGACAAATAGACTATCTTTCCTCAGATGAGAAAGAACTTTTACTTAGACTTATATTGTTATTACAGGCAAGTGATTGGCCTTTCATGGTTTACTATAATTCCGCCAAAGATTATGCCCATTACCGTTACAATACCTACAAAAATGACATTCATTCATTACTTGAAAATAAATCTTTAACTACCGATCAAAAAGAAATCTTATCGTTTTTGCCTGGTATTAGCTTGATAAATCTTTGGCAAGGTTCTAAATTTGTAATTTCCCGTCCCACAGTATTATTATTGGCCTGGGAGTTTCCTCCTATGACTGTCGGCGGACTTGCTACTCATGTCTTTTATTTATCAAAATATTTACAGGATTTTTTGGATGTGCACGTCATCACTCGCGGAAGCAAAAATACAATAGAAAAAAATGGCAATGTCATCATTCATCGTATTGCCTTACCTTCATATGAGGGCCAGGATTTTATCAACTGGATTTTATTGCTAAACCTTGAATTCACTAAATATATTATAAACAATTTTTTATTCAATACTAGCCAGGTTATAATACACGCTCATGACTGGCTTGTAGGCTTAACTGGAATTACCCTCCAGGAAAGACAAGTAGGTCGTTTGATTGCTACTATTCATGCTACCGAACATGGCAGGCAGGGAGGTATTTATAATGAGGTTCAGGCATTAATTCATCATCAGGAAGCCTCTCTGGTAAAAAATGCTTCCGAGGTTATTGCCTGCAGTAATTACATGAAACAGGAAATTACTACCCTGTTTGGAAACGAGGCGAAAATTAATGTCATTCCAAATGGTATTGAAGTTATGACCGTAGGTTTGAATAGAGAGCAAAGGTCAGTGCCGAAAAAATTCATCCTTTTCTTCGGTCGCTTGGTCCCGGAAAAAGGAGTTCAAACCTTAATAGATGCTTTTGCACAAATTCAAGCTGAATATCCTGACTATTATCTTTTGATCGGAGGTAAAGGCTATTATGAGGAAACTCTAAAAAGTAAAGCCGGCAATTCAAAGGCCAGTGGAAAAATCATTTTCCTTGGGTTTTTAGATAATCAGACCCGTGACTTTCTATTAGACAGAGCAGATATAGTTTGTTTCCCCAGTCTCTATGAGCCTTTCGGAATAGTGGCTTTAGAAGCCATGGCTAGCGGCAAGCCAGTGATAGCAGGAAAAACAGGAGGTCTTAGCGAAATAATAGATCATGGAGTTAATGGCTTATTGTTTGTTCCAGGTAATGTTGAAGATTTAATAGCCCAGCTACGAACTTTTTTAAACAACCCTGACTTTGCCGCTCGATGTGGGGAGAATGCCAAATCTAATGTTCTTCAGAATTATAGCTGGAAAAATATTGCCTGGAAAACCTATGAAATCTATAAAAAACATTTGAGAGAGGAGAATTTTAATGAAAAAAATACTAATCCCTATTGATGGTTCAGAACATGCTCAGAAAGCCGCACTATGGGTAAAGAATTTTTTTAAGGATTTCAAAAATGTATCAGTTACTTTTTTACACGTTTCAGATTTACCCAAAGAATTAATGCCTCATAGTTATATGATGGAATCAATTATAGAACCCACTTTAATTGAAGAGATTATCAATGAAAAAAAGGAGCAAGCTTTTAAGAGTGTTGCCGGTGTTTTTGAAGATACAGAAATAAAGACAGAATATGTAAACAAGGTAGGCAATCCCGCTGAAGTTATTGCCCAGGTAGCAGCTACAGAAAATTTTGACCTGGTTGTAATTGGAAGCAGAGGTTTGGGAGAAATAAAGGGAATACTTCTGGGAAGTGTTTCAGACCGCGTAGCTCATATCTGTAAACGTCCAGTCCTAATCGTTAAGTAGGAGGAGCCTGAAATGAGCTATGCAAATATAGACCAAACTTTTACTCTTGCTTTTGAAAATTTAAAAGCTGCATTTCATAACGCAAAAAAACTCGAGACAAGACTATGGGACAAAAATATTACAGTTGACCTTGCTAATGGAAACTTTCAGCCTGAAATAGATACTGTAAGCAAAATCCTTGTCTGCCATTATCTTGGCAGTAAAAGTAGCATGCCCTGGGATGGGCAATGGTTAAGTTTCAAGGAATTGCCTGATGGTGAAATATATAATATACCCTTTCAAAAACGCACTATCTTTCCTTTACTGAAGCTAATAAATGATGAACCATCCAAATTAATTAAACTTAAAGAAAAGCTAAACGGCGAAGAAGGTACCTTTGGGGATATATCAATTATTTTAAACCCTTTCCCTGAGCTATATTTAGCATATATATACTGGCAGGGAGACGAAGAGTTCCCTGCCAATGCCAATATCCTTTTTTCCAGCAATTTTCCGTACTATCTTCCCACCGAAGATTGTGTCGTTCTGGCTAGCTCAGCAATCTGGCAGCTTAAAAGTATTTAAACCCCGGAATCATCTTTCTGGGAACGCTCCTTATTGTTGTTATCTTCATATTTAATAATCCCAAGCTTTTGTAAGATATAGGCAATTTTTAAGGCAATCCTAAGTAAGACGATGGTGATAAAAATTAAATAATATTGTCCAAGTCCAGCAGCTATTCCTAGACCTGCTGCAGCCCAAATATTTGTAGCTGTAGTTAATCCCCTGATTTCACCAAAACCCTGTTTCCATATTACCCCAGCACCTAAAAAGCCAATACCGGATACAATTTGTGCTGCTAAGCGCAGTGGGTCTGTGTTGCGACCTTGAAACTCTTCAGCCAATCCATATGCAGAAATAATAGTCAACATGGCTGAGCTAATACAAACCAGGGCATGAGTCCTGATGCCAGCCGGCTTCCCGGCTTTGGTTCGTTCATAACCAAGGATTGCTCCAGCAATCAAAGCTACTACCATTCTTAATGTAATATCAAAATATCCTAAACTCACTCTATAACCTCCTCTCTCGTTGACATTACTTTTTTAACATGCTACTATTTTGATATATTTGGGTAGGGGAGGGATAAATGGTGCTGGTGATACCGCAAAAATATAGTTTTAGCAATTTTCGACTGGAATCAGGGGCAAATTTGCCGTTAGTTGATATAGTATATGAAACATATGGAACACTGTCAAGGGACAAGGATAATGTTGTCATTGTTTGCCATGCCCTGACCGGCAGTGCCCATGCAGCCGGTTATCACTCTCCTCAGGAAAAAATGCCTGGTTGGTGGGATCCGCTAATTGGCCCTGGCAAAGTACTGGATACGAATCGCTTTTTTATAATCTGTTTGAATATCTTAGGTAGCTGTTATGGTAGTACCGGGCCCGCATCACCACATCCTGATGATGGAACACCCTATGCAATGCGGTTCCCCGTAATTACCATACGAGATATGGTCAGAGCCCATTTTCAAGTTATTAAACATCTGGGAATTGAGAAAATCAGACTGGTAATCGGCGGCTCTCTTGGCGGAATGCAAGCTTTAGAATGGGCCTTGCTCTACCCGGATATGGTAGAAAACCTGATTTGTATAGCAGCACCTGCCCGTCTTTATCCACAGGCAATTGCTTTTAATGAGGTAGGCAGACAAGCAATAATGTCAGATCCAGAGTGGAGACAGGGCAATTATTATCCCGGCAAAGGACCTGTTAATGGTCTGGCGATTGCCAGGATGCTTGGAACCATTACTTATAGAAGTGATTTATCTATGAATCTGCGTTTTGGCCGCAAATCAGCTCCATTACCACCCAATGGCTATTACAGTTTTGACCAGAAATTTGAAGTGGAGACCTATTTACATTATCACGGCCAGGCGTTGGTACAGCGTTTTGATGCTAATTCCTATCTTTATCTGACCAAAGCAATGGATTACCATGATATCTCCTTTAACCGAGGCAAATATGAAGAAATATTTGCCGACATTAAGGCTAAAACTCTTGTGATTGGAATCGATACAGACATTTTATTTCCCACTTATCAACAACAAGAGATAGTAAAAAACATGGTCAAATATTACAGGCCGGCATACTATCGCGAAATAACCAGTCCGCATGGTCATGATGCTTTTTTAATTGAATACAAGCAGTTAGGGAAAATTATAAATGAATTTATTGCTGAGGTGGCTCCATGAATATTGGCATTGATATTGATGGTGTCCTCGCAGATTCTGTTACCCAGTGGTTAAATGTCATGAACAAATATTTTGGCCAAAACAAAAAGTATGAAGAACTATATACATACAGATTTGAAAAAGTATATAATGTAACCTGGGAAGAAATGGATCGCTTTTTTCGCACTAATCAGGAAATCCTTCTGTCAAATCTGTCTCCTATACCCAACTCTGTGTCAGCTGTTAAAAAGCTCAAAATCTGGGGACACAAAATTTATTTAGTTACAGCCCGTCCCAGTCAATACCAGCATTTAACTACAAAATGGTTGAAAGAACACCAGGTAGAATACGATCAGTTAATCATGACAGATTTTCAGTGTAAGGCTGATTATTGTCAGGAGTTGCAATTAAAAGTATTCATCGATGACTCATTGGATAATGCCATGGCCATAGCCTCTAGAGGTATTAAAGTCTTTTTGTATAATGCCCCTTATAATCAAGGCCATTTTCCGGACAACCTGCAAATTCTAAGGAAAAATTCCTGGTCTGAGATTCTGACCGAAGTAAAAAAAATGCGGTGAGTTTTTACCGCATTTTTTTATTTTAGGGGTTGCAATTTTACTCGCAATATGTTGTAATATATTCATTGTAAAGAAGGGAGTGAACAACATGGCTTTGACTCAACATCGTACACCCATTTTTACAGCAGTTCAACAATATGTCAACGAAGGCACCATCCCATTTCATGTACCTGGTCATAAACAGGGTAGAGGTCTAAAAGAGTTTACCGAATATGTTGGTCCTAATGTAATGAAAATTGATTTAACGTGCTTTGAAGGCACTGATAATATATGCAATCCTCTTGATACTATTAAAGAAGCTGAAACCCTGGCGGCAGAAGCTTATGGTGCTGATTATGCCCACTTTCTTGTAAATGGCACTACCTCTGGCATCCAAGCCATGATAATGACCGTCTGCCAGCCTGGAGATAAAATTATTTTACCAAGAAATGCTCATAAATCAGCAATTGGAGGTTTAATCCTTTCCGGGGCCCAACCAATTTATGTTCAACCGGAAATCAGCAAGGAACATGGGATTGCCCTGGGTGTGACCCCGGAAAAAATCCGTGAAGCTTTGGCCCTTCATCCCGACGCAAAAGCTGTTTTTCTGGTAAACCCCACTTACTATGGTTTTACCTCTAATCTGGCCGAAATTATAGAAATTGCTCATAGTTATGATATTCCTGTTCTAGTAGATGAAGCTCATGGAGCTCATCTTCCTTTCCATCCCGAGTTGCCTCCTTCTGCCATGTCATTGGGAGCAGATATGAGTGCAGCCTCAACCCATAAAATGGCGGGTAGCTTAACCCAAAGCTCATTGTTGCTAGTACGAGAAGGGTTGATCGACAATAAACGCGTTAAAGCAGTTTTAAACTTGACTCAGACGACCAGCCCCAGCTATATTCTCCTGGCATCAATTGATGTGGCCAGGAAACAAATGGCTTTATATGGCAAACAGTTGTTGGACAAAACCCTTTTGCTGGCAAACCACTTGCGAACTGAGCTGTCCAAACTACCTGGCCTAACATTGATCGGGGAAGAAATGCTGGGCAATCCAGGTTGTTATGGCTGGGACCCTACTAAAGTCGCTGTCAATGTCCGGGCCCTTGGACTCTCAGGGTTTGAAGTAGAACATATTTTGCGCCATAAATATCGGATTCAAGTAGAACTGGCCGATTTGTACAATGTACTCTTCTTGGTCTCAGTTGGCGATACTGATGAAACCATTAATATGTTAATTGAAGCAATGACAGATCTGGTTAAGAGTAGACCAGTTCAAAAAGTAACCAAGTTTGGTTTAAATTTGCCGAAAACACCAGAATTTGTTGTCTCCCCTCAGACTGCTTTCCATAGCCCGACTTACCATGTAGAGCTGGATGAGGCAGAAGGCGAGATAGCGGCCGAAATGATCATGGCTTACCCGCCGGGTATCCCCATTATTTGCCCGGGGGAGAGAATTACTAGAGAAATAATTGAATACGTACGGCTGCTTAAAAATGAACATTGTAGTTTGCAAGGCACAGAAGACCAGTATATCAATAAAATAAAGATACTGGCTAATCGAGAACAATTTGAGCAACTGGAAACCGCAAATTCAGCAGGTTAAAAATTCAAGGCTGTCTCAGAAGAGACAGCCTAATTAATTTTATGCCGCATTTTTATTTTCAGATCTTTGCGAACCCCAGCAGGAATAAACCTGGCTTCCCTGGGCCGAGGAATCCCTGTGCGCTTGTACAACTCTGTAGAAAATTCTTCCCTGCCAAAATCAATTTTGTTTCTGAATTTATTTTTTTTATTCGGCATACTACAGCACCCCTTTCAGCATTATTTTCTGCGGGCGCTGTAGTCTTTATACTTTTCAATTAAAATGGTATTATTGTATATATATGCGATTTCAGGGATTAATGTTTCATTACCAGTCTGGCCAGGTAAATCCTGTTCAGGGTTGCGACTGAAAACTGAACCGATTCTAATTTGCTGAGGTCGAAAGGAATAGGCCATGATCGTGGCATTGGCATTACCGGTTGCACCAGCATGGACAATTCCTTTGATTGTACCAAAAACACATATATTGCCGGCAGAAACTAATTCAGCATTAGGATTTACATCCCCGATCAAAACGATGTCTCCGTTGCTTTCAACACGACATCCAGAGCGCAAAGTACCTTTAATGTATTCAACACCAGTTTCATTCTTTATATCAGTTGCTTGTGCAGCTAAAGTCCTTTGGGAGAAATTATGCCAGATAACCTGCGATTCGGATTGCGGAATCAAGCCATGATTAAGACAAATTTTTTCAATATCTTCTTTAATTCCATCATCAATCACACTACCAGATCTAGTCGCTACAGCAAAAGTAGCTCCTTTAAAAAATCCCCGAGCTTGTTGCATTTTTCGTTCGATATCTTTCAGTAATATTTTTTTATCCAGGTTTTCATCTATTAATATTACAAGACCATTTTTGGTTCCCTTGATACTGACACCTTCATACATTTTGGTTTAACCTCCTTCCTACAACAATTGACTATTCGAGCAAAATAGCCATTTTCCTGCTCAGTGTCGAAAAAATAAAGTTATTGCAGAGGAGGCACCTAAAATGAAGCAATTAATTGGTACCAGTCCGGCGATTAAAGAAATAAATCACCTAATTACTCAGATTGCGACAAAAGGTTCCACTGTTTTAATCAGAGGAGAGTCAGGTACAGGAAAGGAACTGGTAGCTAATTTGATCCATCATTTTAGTTACCGTCGCTTTAATTCTTTAGTTAAGATTAACTGTGCAGCTATACCTGAACATTTGTTGGAAGCCGAGTTATTTGGATATAGTGAAGGTGCTTTCACCGGGGCCAAAAAAGGAGGAGCTGTTGGCAAATTCGCCCAAGCCCATAAAGGTACAATCTTTCTAGATGAGATTGGTGATTTGAGTTTTTCGACTCAGGCTAAATTATTGCGGGTAATTCAGGAAAAAGAGATCATTCCCATCGGGAGCGAGAGCAGCATTAAGCTTGATGTAAGAATAATAGCAGCAACTAACGCCAATTTAGAAATAATGGTCAAGGAAGGTAAATTTCGTGATGATCTCTTTTATCGCCTGAATGTCGTAAGTATTTATATTCCTCCATTACGGGAGCGAAAAGAGGATATTCTACCACTTACAACTAGTTTCATTACTGAGTTTAATGAAAAATTTAACGTATCCATAAATGGAATCGATAACAAGGTAAAACACATTTTTTTGAACTACGATTGGCCAGGTAATATCAGGGAGCTAAAGAATACACTGGAATATGCTTATAATATAGTAGATGGTAATATTATAAAAACTAAACATTTGCCCAAGTATATTTTAGCTAACACGAATACTGCCATTACCTCAAATAATTATTTCAGCCAAATTGGTCAACGATCGTTGACAGAAATCGTGGATGATTTTGAAAAGGAATTAATCCAACAAGCATTGATTAAATGTACAGGGAACAAAGCTAAAGCCGCTGAACTACTAGGTTTAAGCCGGCCTGGTCTTTATAAAAAGTTACAAAAACATGGCTTAATCTAAAGCGTTATTCAACTGTATAGAACTATTGACGCAAGGCATATCCCAATTCTAATAAGGGATATGCCTTTTTATATTGTCAGCTAATGTCACCATTGTTTACATCTTCGCCATATTATAAAAATCCAGTTTAAACTCAAACTGTTACCATTCATCTTCAAATAATGCATTTCGGGACAAAATTTTGACATTTCACTCTTTTTAGACTTTTGTGGCATGTCTTTTGCTTAATAATCAGGTGTAATAAACCAAGAGGGAGGTATTACCATTGAAAATCGTTGTATTGATGAAACAGACTTTTGACACAGAAACAAGAATCTCTCTAGATGCAAATGGTAAAATCGATAGTACTGGCGTCAATTATGTTGTTAACCCATACTGTGAGTTTGCTGTTGAGGAAGCACTAAGAATTAAAGAGCGTTTGGGTGAAGGAGAGGTAATTATCTTATCCGCTGGTCCTGATCGAGTCGAAAGTGCAATCAGACAATGCCTGGCAATGGGAGCTGACCGGGGTGTGCTGATTAATGATCCCGCCCTGGAAAATGGAGATGAGTATACTTACGCTCTTGCTTTAGCAAAGGCATTACAAACCATGGAGTATGATCTAGTACTGGCCGGATTTCAGGCTGTAGATGATGGTTCCGCTCAAGTTGGACCAAGAGTTGCACAGCTTTTAGATATACCGCAGGTTACTATTGTTACCAAGATAGAAATAGAAGATAAAAAAGCCGTAGTAACCAGAGAAATCGATGACGGTGTTGAAATCATCGAAGTACCTTTGCCAGCCCTCTTTACCGCGCAACAAGGCCTGGCTGAACCAAGGTATCCTTCCATGAAGGGAATTATGCAAGCCAAGAAAAAGCCTTTGCAGGTATTGACTTTGCAAGATATCGGCGTATCCCCTGACGAAGTGGGCGCCAGTGGCGCCAGAGTAAAAGTTGAAGAATTTTCTTTGCCAGCTCCACGGCAAGCCGGAAAAATTATTGGTGGCGATCCCAGGGAAGCTGCAGTAGAACTCGTTAAATTATTAAGAACTGAAGCAAAAGTGATATAACGGGGAGGGTAAGGTAATGGCAGGAGTACTGATTTTTGCCGACCAAAAAGAAGGTAAATTTAGAAAAGTAATTTTTGAAATGCTGGGTGAAGGCCGTAAACTGGCTGACCACCTAGGTGAAGAATTACAGGCTGTTTTAATGGGGCAAAACGTTGAAGAATACGCTACCGTTTTAGGGGAAGCAGGAGCAGATAAAGTTTTTGTGATTGATGACCCTCTCTTAGCCAACTATACCACCGACGGATTTGCAAACGCCCTGGTTAAACTGATTTCAACAGAAAATCCATCTATAGTTCTGTTCCCTAATAATGCTGTTGGTAAGGATTTGGCTCCAGCGGTGGCTCAAAAATTAAATGCCGGTCAAGCTTCCGATGTAATTGCTATCGAATATGATAATGGATTACGCTTTAAGCGGCCTATTTATGCAGGCAAGGCTTTTGCCCATGTTAGTTTTACATCTAATAGAACCATGATTGTTACCATTCGGCCCAAAGCTTTTGAAGCTGCTACACCTCAGCCCGGCAAACAGCCAGCAATTGTGCGTTATGCCAGTGAGCTAGATGCCAGCAGTTTAAGGCAAATAGTTAAAGATGTAGTCAGAAAAGCATCAGGACGCGTCGAGCTCACCGAAGCAGATATTGTGGTGTCCGGTGGACGTGGTATGAAATCAGCAGAAAATTTCAAGATTCTGGAGGAACTGGCTGATGTGCTCGGTGCTGCTGTTGGTGCTTCCCGCGCTGCAGTTGATGAAGGTTGGCGCGAGCCCCAGTATCAGGTAGGGCAAACAGGTAAGGTAGTATCACCTACCCTCTATATAGCCTGCGGTATTTCCGGTGCAATTCAGCATCTGGCCGGGATGAGCAGTTCCAAATATATTGTAGCCATTAATAAAGATCCTGAAGCAGAGATTTTTAAAGTTGCCGACTATGGTATTGTAGCCGATCTTTTCGAAGTTGTGCCAGTATTAACCGAAGAATTCAAAAAAGCTCTGGCAGAATAAAAAAGAGAAAGAAGGCCAGCCGAAAGATAGGGGGTATATTTTCTGGAAAGGAGGGCGTTCTACGTGGTTCCAAGCAGACAACTTGGCATGTATCATGAACAATATATCGTTATGTGGTCCCTCTTGGTATTAACATTAATTGTCTTTGCTAAAGGAATTTACGAAAGATACAAAGTTTGGCAGGTTGGGCAGCCTGAAAAGAGATGGCAAAGTGAGCATACCAGCTGGAAACGTTTTTTATCCAATAGTTTTGGTCACTTGCGCCTATTAAGGGATAAATATCCTGGTATAATGCACTGGCTGATTTTCTGGGGATTTGTGGTTTTTGCGATCGGTACCTTATCTGTCATGTTAGAAGAAGATTTTAAAATTCCGATTTATCGTGGCTCATATTATCTTGTCTTATCCTTCTTACTGGATATCTTTGGTGCCGGTGCCATCGTTGGCTTGCTCATGGCTTTATGGAGAAGGTATGTAATTAGACCTCCAAGGTTGGACTCAAACCCAGATGATGGTGTTACCTTACTGTTAATACTTGGTATTATTGTCACCGGTTTTATATTAGAAGGACTTCGTATCAGTTTCACTAAAGATCCTTGGGCTGGATGGACGCCAGTTGGATTCATGCTTGCAAAGTCTTTTTCTCAAATGGCTGAAACAGCCCAGAGAAATTTGCATCAAGTAATCTGGTGGATACATTTGTTACTAACCTTTGGTTTTATCGCCTATATTCCGCACTCCAAGTTGTTTCATATCATTACTGGCTCACTTAATCAGTATCTGGCTAAAGATAAAGCAGCACAGGCTCTTGTACCATTGAACCTGGAAGATGAAAATATTGAACAATTTGGCATTGCCGAAATCCAGCAATTTACCTGGAAACAGTTAATGGACGGAGATGCCTGTATTCGCTGTGGCCGCTGTCAGGATAACTGTCCTGCCCATTTAACCCAAAAACCCCTTTCTCCGAAGAAATTCACTCAGGACCTAAAAAATCACCTTTATGAGAGGGTAGAAAAATTCAGACAAACTAATGAAGAGATTGGTGGACTGGCACTGGTCCCTGAGGTTATCGAAGAAGATGTAGTTTGGTCTTGCACCACTTGCCGTTCCTGTGAAGAACAGTGTCCTGTTTTTGTTGAGCATGTACCCAAAATCGTTGACTTGCGCCGAAATTTGGTAATGATGGAGAGCAATTTCCCTTCAGAAGCCCAGCTGGCCTTTAGGAGCATGGAAAATAATGGCAATCCCTGGAACATCGGCTGGAAATCCCGGGCTGATTGGGCTCAGGAATTAAGTGTTCCTCTTCTGGTTGAAGATAGTGAGGTGGAATATCTATACTGGCCAGGTTGTAGTGGTGCTTTTGATAACCGAAATAAAAAGGTTGCCATAGCAGTAGTTAAATTATTGCAAAAGGCTGGCGTATCTTTTGGTATTTTAGGGACCGAAGAAAAATGTTGCGGTGATTCAGCCCGACGTCTTGGCAATGAGTATCTCTTTCAAAACCTGGCTCAAGAAAATATTGAGACTATGAATGGTTATGGAGTAAGGAAAATCATAACTTCTTGTCCCCACTGTTATAACACGATTAAAAATGAATACCCCCATTTTGGCGGAAATTATCAAGTTTACCACCATTCAGAATTTTTGGCTCAATTGCTCAAAGAAGGAAGACTCAAACCTCAGAAAAAATTGGATTTACAATGTACCTACCATGACTCCTGCTATCTTGGGCGTTACAACGATATCTATACAGAGCCTAGAGCTATCCTTGATACTATCACCGGTCTAGCCGTATTGGAAATGGAACGTAACAGGGAAAAGGGCTTTTGTTGCGGTGCCGGCGGCGGCAGGATGTGGCTTGAAGAACATATTGGTAAAAGAATTAACTTGGAAAGAACAGAACAGGCTTTAACGACTGGAGCCAATACCATTGTAACCGCTTGTCCCTTCTGTTTAACAATGTTAGAAGATGGTACCAAAATGAAAAATGTAAATGAAACCATCAAGACAAAAGATTTAGCTGAGTTATTATGGGAAAGTTTAAATTAAATACATTGGGGGGTAGGGAAATGAAAGAAGTAGCCATTGTAAGCGCTGTACGTACTCCGATTGGCACTTTTGGAGGCAGTTTAGCCGGAATTCCGGCCGTACAGCTAGGAGCAACTGTAATAGCTGAAGCCATTAGAAGAATTAATCTCGAGTTTTCACAAGTAGATGAAGTTATTATGGGTAATGTTCTGCAAGCTGGCCTGGGTCAAAATCCTGCGCGCCAGGCAACGATTTCGGCTGGCTTACCGCTGGAAACTCCGGCAATTACCATCAACAAGGTCTGTGGCTCAGGTTTAAAAGCCGTTGCCTTAGCTGCCCAAAGCATTATGACAGGAGATAACGAAATCGTAATCGCTGGCGGCATGGAGAATATGAGCAGCGCTCCATATCTTTTGCCTAATATTAGAAATGGTGTGCGAATGGGGAACAGCCAGGTAGTAGATAGCATGATCAAAGATGGCTTGTGGTGTGCATTTACCGATGTCCATATGGGCATTACAGCCGAAAATATTGCGGCAAAGTATGGAATCACCAGAGAAGAACAGGACAGCTTTGCTTTGCAAAGCCAGCAGAAAGCTGCTGCTGCCATTCAAGCCGGCAAATTCCAGGCTGAAATTGTTCCCGTTAACATCCCACAAAAAAAGGGCGAACCGATTATTTTCAGTCAAGATGAACACCCTCGTCCCAATACCACTCCGGAAGCTCTGGCTAACTTAAAACCAGCTTTCAAGAAAGATGGTACTGTGACTGCTGGTAATGCTTCTGGAATAAATGATGGAGCAGCAGCATTCGTTTTAATGTCAGCGGAAAAAGCGCAGGCATTAGGTTTCAAACCACTAGCAATGATTCGTTCCTATGCATCAGCTGGTGTAGATCCTGCTATTATGGGAATTGGTCCGGTTCCTGCCACACTTAAAGCCTTAAAGAAAGCAGGTCTAAGCATTCAGGATATTGGGCTCGCTGAAGCCAATGAAGCTTTTGCCGCTCAGGCTTTAGCAGTAATGAAGGAATTGGAATTGAATCCCAATCTTACCAATGTAAACGGGGGAGCTATTGCTTTAGGTCATCCTATAGGGGCGTCGGGGGCTAGAATACTGGTTACATTAGTATACGAATTACTGCGTCGCAATACAAAATATGGTTTAGCTACACTGTGTATTGGCGGTGGTCAAGGTATTGCCATGATTATTGAGAAGGTTTAAGCTGTAAGGAGGCGGTAAGATGGCAGCATATAAAAGCTTATCCCAGCTTACCTGGAGCATTCTGTCATCCCGCAAAACCAAATCCAATTATATACCACCATCCAGTACAAACATCGAGGAACTAACCGACGGTCAGAGAGAATCGGCCAAAAAAGCAATAGAGTGGCTAATTTCGAAAGCCCCCCATACAGTTACAGAAATAGCTGAACATTTTGAAATGTCGACTGTTTTAGTTGCTGTCCTTGTTAGTGAGCTGATAAAAGCTGGAAGAATCCGGGTGCAAGCAGCTAATCCTGAATTGTTGGAGCTTAATGAAAACAACTAGGAGGTGAGTGAATTGGCAGAAACAGTAATAGTTAGTGCAGCCCGAACCCCTTTTGGTAAGCTTGGTGGCGGGCTTGCCCCCCTGTCTGCTACAGACTTGGGTGGAATTGCCATTGCTGAGGCAATAAAACGGGCTGGTATCCCAGCCGATCATATTGATAATGTAATCATGGGCATGGTTTTACAGGGGGGAGCTGGTCAAATCCCCAGTAGACAGGCAACGAACAAAGCTGGATTACCCTGGGAAACCCCATCAGAAACTATCAATAAAGTCTGTGCCAGTGGTTTAAGGGCTGTTACTATGGCAGATCAACAAATTCGCAGCGGTGACGCCAGCATTATCGTTGCTGGTGGCATGGAAAGTATGTCCAATGCCCCCTATTTCCTTAAAAAAGCCCGCTGGGGTTATCGCATGGGTCATGATGAATTAATAGATCTAATGGTACATGATGGTTTATGGTGTGCTTTCCATAACCGGCATATGGCAGTACACGGAAGTGTTGTAGCTGCAGAATATGGTATCAGCCGGGCTGAACAGGATGAATGGGCGCTTCGAAGTCATAATCTGGCAATTAAAGCTATTGATTCCGGGATAATGGCACAAGAGATTATTCCCGTTACTATTCCGCAAAAAAAAGGTGATCCCAAAGTAATAATTACAGATGAAGGGCCAAGGCGAGATACCTCTCTTGAACAACTGGCAAAATTACCGCCCGTTTTTGACAAAAACGGTACTGTTACAGCCGGCAATGCTCCAGGTGTTAATGATGGTGCTGGAGCTATGGTGTTGATGAGTTCCGACAAAGCCAAAGAACTGGGTGTTCAACCTCTGGCTAAAATAATCGGGCACGCTTTTGTTGCTCTAGAAGCCCAGTACATTGCCACTGCCCCGGGACACGCTGTTAATAAATTACTGCAAAAAAATAATCTTAAAATATCTGATATAAACCTATTGGAAATCAATGAAGCATTTGCGGCAGTTCCCTTGGTTAGCCAGAAAATTGCAAACTGGAATCCTGAATTAGTTAATGTAAACGGAGGAGCAGTAGCCTTAGGTCATCCCATAGGCGCCTCCGGAGCAAGGATAATTATGACTCTAATTTATGAACTGAGACGGCGTGGTGGCGGCTACGGTATTGCCGCTATCTGTTCCGGTGCTGCTCAAGGTGATGCTGTTTTAATAAAAGTAGATTAATTAATTGATTGGGGGTAGAGGGACATGGAGATTAAAAAGGTAATGGTTGTTGGAGCCGGACAGATGGGCAGCGGAATAGCTCAGGTAGCTGCTCAGGCAGGCTACCAGGTAATTTTGAATGATATTAAACCGGAATTTGTTGAAAGAGGCCTTTCTGTAATTACAAAAAACTTAGCCAGAAATGTGGAAAAAGGTAAAATTACTGAAGATGAGAAAAATGAAATCCTTGGTAGACTAACCAGATCCATTTCCTTAGAAGACGCTCATGACGTAGATATTGTGATTGAAGCTGCAGTAGAAAAAATGGAAATTAAAGCTGATATTTTCCGTAAACTGGACGAAATTACACCAGCCCATGCTATTTTGGCAACCAACACCTCTTCATTACCAATTACTGAAATCGCTGCCTGCACAAGACGACCGGAGAAGGTTATAGGCATGCACTTTATGAATCCGGTTCCTGTAATGAAGCTGGTGGAAATCATTAAAGGTTTGGCGACCGACCAGGAAGTCTATAAAATTGTGGAAAACATGAGTATTAAAATGGGAAAAGTTCCTGTGGAAGTTAATGATTCACCGGGTTTTGTTTCTAACCGGGTCTTGTTGCCAATGATCAATGAAGCAATTTACTGTGTGTACGAAGGAGTAGCTACTCCGGAAGCTGTCGACCAGGTGATGAAACTTGGTATGAATCATCCCATGGGACCCCTGGCTCTGGCAGATTTAATCGGTTTAGATACCTGCTTATCCATTATGGAAGTTCTTTATGAAGGCTTTAAAGATTCCAAATATCGCCCCTGTCCCTTGCTGCGGAAAATGGTTAAAGCCGGTTGGCTGGGCCGTAAAACAGGCAAAGGTTTCTATGATTATTCCAACTAATGTAGTAGGGGTGGTAAAAGATGCAATTCAATAATTTACTGGTTCAAAAAGAAAATAATCTGGCTATTCTAACCATTAACCGCCCTGCTGCTTTAAATGCCCTTAATGCGGACACCCTCCATGAGCTGGGGCAAGCAATTCAAATGTTAACTGAAGACGAGGAAGTTAAAGTCATTATCTTGACCGGGGCAGGAGAGAAGGCTTTTGTAGCAGGCGCTGATATTGCTTTTATGCAGCAACTGGACCCCATTGCGGCAAGGCAGTTTGCCTTAACCGGCCAAATGGTATTTAATCAGATTGAATCCTGTCCTAAACCTGTGATTGCTGCTATTAATGGTTACGCCTTAGGAGGCGGCTGTGAGCTGGCAATGGCCTGTGATATCAGAATAGCCAGTGAAAAAGCCAAATTTGGCCAACCGGAAGTCAATCTGGGAGTCATTCCTGGTTTTGCTGGCACCCAGCGTTTGGCTCGGTTGGTTGGTAAAGGTAAAGCTAAAGAACTGATCTTTACAGGGGATATGATCGATGCCCAGGAGGCTTATCAGATTGGCTTAATTAATCAAATCGTCCCTCATGATCAGCTAATGGACCAAACAAAAAAAATGGGACTAAAAATTGCTAACAAAGCTCTAGTAGCGGTTCAACTGGCAAAAAGGGCTATCAATGAAGGTTTGGAAATGCCTTTAGAACAGGCAAACTATCATGAAGCTAATTACTTTGGCTTGTGCTTTGCAACAAATGATCAAAAAGAAGGGATGGCCGCCTTTTTGGCAAAAAGACCACCACAGTTTCAAGGCAAATAAATCACGTGGGGAGTAGGGGATTCATATGAATTTTGATCTCACGGAAGAACAACTATTGCTAAAAAGAATGGTCAGAGAATTCGCTGAAAACGAACTCGCACCCAAAGCCGCATACTGGGATGAAACCGGAACCTTCCCCCGGGAAAATCTCAAAAAAATGGCTGAACTTGATTTAATGGGCATGCCTTTTCCCGAAACGGTAGGCGGAGCGGGAATGTCCGTACTGGATTATGTCCTAGTATTAGAAGAAATCGCTAGAGTTTGCCCAACAACAGCAGTAATACTAGCCGTTCACACTTCAGTAGGGACTATGCCGATTTACCTTTTCGGTAATCAACAGCAGAAGGAAAAATATTTAACAAAACTTTGCCGTGGCGAATACCTGGGAGCTTTTGCCCTCACCGAACCAACTGCCGGCTCTGATGCCACCAAAATCAAATGTTCTGCTGAAGACAAAGGGGATCACTACATTGTAAATGGTACCAAGATTTTCATTACTAATGCCGGTGAAGCCGATGTTTACTGCACTTTTGTTGTTACAGACAAAACCAAGGGCCATCATGGTATTAGTTGTTTACTTATAGAAAAAAATACTCCTGGTTTTAAAGTAGGAAAGATCGAAAAGAAAATGGGTCTTAATGGTTCCAAAACCGGTGAGTTGATATTTGAAAATGCTATAGTTCCAAAAGAAAATTTACTGGGCCAAGAAGGTGAAGGGTTCAAGATCGCCATGTCTCTTTTAGATGGTGGCAGAATTGGGATCGGAGCCCAGGGAATAGGGATTGCCCAGGGAGCATATGATTATGCTTTAGCTTACACAAAAGAACGCAAACAATTTGGCCAACCCATCAGTAATTTTCAAGCTATTCAATTTAAGCTGGCTGATATGGCAACCAGAATTGATGCTGCCCGACTTCTAGTTTATCAGGCTGCCTATTTGCGGGATCAAAAACTGCCTCATAGCAAACAGGCCAGTATGGCCAAAATGTATGGAACCGATACTGCAATGTGGGTAGCAACAGAAGCAGTACAAATTCTTGGTGGCTACGGGTATATCAGGGAATACCCGGTAGAGCGGTATTTCCGTGATGCCAAAATTACGCAAATCTATGAGGGTACAAACCAGATCCAGCGTCTGGTAATTGCGAAAAATATATTAAAGTAACAAGGGGGTAGAGGATTTTGATTTTCAAGCTCACAGAAGAACAGGAAATGTTACGCAATATGGTCCGGGATTTTGCAGAAAAGGAATGTGGACCTACTGCAGCCGAAAGGGATGAAAAAGAAACTTTTGATCGGTCTATTTTTGATAAAATGGCCGAACTGGGACTTACCGGGATTGTGTTCCCCGAAGAATATGGTGGTGCTGGTGCTGATTATATAAGTTATGCTATCGCCGTCGAGGAACTTTCCCGGGTAGACGCTTCAGTTGGTGTCACTCTGTCCGCCCATACTTCCTTAGGCTCCAACCCCATTTACAAATTTGGGACTGAAGAACAGAAACAAAAATACCTGGTACCCTTAGCCGAGGGCAAGAAAATGGGCGCTTTTGGTTTAACTGAACCCTTCGCTGGTTCTGATGCTGGAGGTACCAGAACTACCGCCGTACTTGATGGTGATGAATGGGTTCTGAATGGTACGAAAATCTTTATTACCAATGGCGGAGAAGCTGAAATATATGTTGTCTTTGCCATGACCGATAAAGAAGCTAAACCCAAACACAAAGGCATAAGTGCTTTTATCGTGGAAAAAGGCACACCTGGTTTCACTTTCGGTAAAAAAGAACACAAACTGGGTATTCGTTCATCACCGACCATGGAGCTGGTTTTTGACAACTGTCGTATCCCAAAAGAAAATCTTCTGGGACAACTGGGTGAAGGGTTTAAAATAGCCATGGTAACCCTGGATTATGGAAGAATTGGTATTGCTGCTCAGGCTTTAGGCATTGCCCAGGGTGCATATGAAGCAGCCTTAAATTATGCTAAAGAAAGAAAACAATTCGGTCAGCCTATTGCCAATTTCCAGGCAATTCAATTTATGTTAGCAGATATGGCTACTGAAATTGAGGCTGCCAGATTATTAGTTTACCGTGCTGCATATCTGGCCAGTCAGGGGGTAAGAATCAGCAAAGAGGCTGCCATGGCCAAAATGTATGCCTCAGATGTAGCAATGAAAGTAACAACCAATGCTGTACAAATCTTTGGCGGTTATGGCTATACCCGTGAATTCCCGGTAGAACGCATGATGCGGGATGCTAAAATAACCCAGATCTATGAAGGTACAAATGAAATTCAACGGGTAGTTATTAGTGCTAATATTTTAAAGGAATAGGGTTGGAGGTTTGCCTTCAACCCCTTTTCCCATTGAAAGGAGATTGTACCCTTGTGTGCAATCAGCGCGGAATAATCTGGACCATTACCGGAGACGGCAAAGGCAAAACTACAGCTGCTTTAGGTCAGGCTCTCAGAGCACTAGGGCATAACCAAGCGGTTGCAATTATTCAATTTCTTAAGGGTAGTAATATCTATGGTGAATACAGGTTTCTTCAGCAATTAGCAAATAAGCAGCTACTGATAAAACAGGTTGGTTTGCCGACCTTTGTGCGCAAAAACATTGCTGACCAGATCGATCAAGATTTGGTACTCCGGGGTTGGTTCCTGGCCCGGTCTCTGATTGAAACATCCTATAATCTGGTCATTCTCGATGAGATTAATGTCGCCCTTGATTATGGTCTTTTAGCGATAGAAGACGTTATAAAAACCTTAACTACTAGACCTGCCACCGTTAGCATTATTCTTACGGGTAGAAATGCACCCCAGGAAATTCTGGCAATTAGTGATACAGTGAGTATTATAACCAATGGAAAACACCACTATGAACAGGGGCTTATGGCCCAGGCGGGAATTGAATTCTAGCCCAGTTAGGCGGTGAAAAAATGCACTCGTTAGTTGAAGGGTTGTTGCAGGGTAATAAACGCAGTGCGGCAAAATTGATCACTATCATTGAAAACCAAGAGCCGCAAAAAGAAGAAATGTTAGCCCAAATCTTTCCTCATACCGGTAATGCTTTTATTATTGGCATTACTGGCTCACCTGGAGCAGGCAAAAGCTCTCTGGTAGACTCCTTGATTCGAACTATCCGCTCCGAAAATAAAACCGTAGGTATTATCGCTGTGGACCCATCCAGTCCCTTTACAGGTGGAGCTCTGTTAGGAGACCGCATACGCATGCAAGAGCACGCTTTAGATCCAGGAGTTTTTATCCGCAGCATGGGCACCCGCGGCAGTTTAGGAGGTTTAGCCCATACTACCAGAGATGCTCTGCGAGTTTTGGATGCTATGGGGATCGATGTTATCTTAATAGAAACTGTGGGAGTAGGCCAATCAGAACTGGATATTATGAACGTGGCTGACACCACCGTCGTAGTCCTCACCCCTGGAGCAGGGGATCACATCCAGACAATAAAAGCCGGAATCATGGAAATTGCCGATGTTTTCGCCGTTAACAAGGGAGACTTACCCGGAGCAGATAAAGTCGTGACTGAAGTAGAAGCAATGCTGGATTTAGGCTGTCATACTAGCTGGCGCCCTCCAGTCATCAAAACTTCAAACTTAAAACAGCAAGGAATAAACGAACTTTGGGAAGCTATCAATAAACATAAACAATTCTTAATAGCTAATGGGTTATGGGAAGAAAACAGAAAAAAAAGGTTTGAACAAGAGGTATTAGAGATTGTGGAACTGGAACTGCGGAAAACAATTCACAAAAAAGTGGTAGATACCCCATTAATGCATGAAATTTTACAACAAGTACTTGAAAGAAAACTTGCTCCTTACAATGCAGCGATCAGTATTATTCGTCAAGGGTTAAATTTGAAAATATAAAGGTTAGAAGGGAGTTGGCGTTGCATGAATAAAGAAAATTTTAATAAGTGGCAAGAAAAATTTACTAACGCTGCAAAACGAGATTCTTCTTTTACTACTGTATCAGGTCTGCCTATCAATCCTCTTTATACCCCAGCCGATGTAGCTAATTTTGATTATGAAAAAGATTTGGGTTACCCTGGTGAATTTCCTTATACTCGTGGTGTACAAACCACCATGTATTTGGGTAGATTATGGACTATGCGCCAGTTTGCCGGTTTTGCGACAGCAAAAGAATCCAATCAGCGCTATAAATTTCTTCTTTCTCAAGGCCAAACTGGCTTAAGTGTGGCATTTGACATGCCCACCATAATGGGATATGATTCCGACCATCCCAGAGCCTATGGAGAAGTTGGCCGGGTTGGGGTAGCCATTGATTCTCTCCAGGATATGGAGATCTTATTTGATGGAATTCCTTTAGATAAAGTAAGCACTTCAATGACTATTAATGCTCCAGCTTCTGTAATCTGGTCAATGTATATAGCAACTGCCGAGAAACAGGGAGTACCATCCCATAAACTAACCGGTACCATCCAAAATGATATCTTAAAAGAATATATAGCTCAGAAATCCTGGATCTTCCCCCCGGAACCTTCTATGCGCCTGATTACCGATATCTTTAAGTTTGCTAAAGATCATGTGCCAAAATGGAATACTATTAGTATTAGTGGTTACCACATTCGTGAAGCTGGTTCTACTGCCGTTCAAGAATTAGCATTCACCCTGGCTGACGGTTTTGCCTATGTAGAAGCTGGCATCGCAGCTGGCTTAGATGTTGATGACTTTGCTCCTCGTCTCAGTTTCTTCTTCAATGCCCATCTCGACTTTTTCGAAGAAATTGCCAAGTATCGTGCTGCCCGTAGAATCTGGGCCCGGAGAATGAAAGAAAAATATAAAGCCAAAGATCCCCGTTCCTGGTTACTTCGCTTCCATACCCAAACTGCAGGCTGCTCACTGACAGCCCAACAACCGGAGAACAACATTATTCGTACCGCTTATGAAGCACTAGCCGCCGTTCTGGGGGGAACGCAATCCCTGCATACTAACTCTATGGATGAAGTTCTGGCATTGCCTACGGAAAAAGCTGTAACCATAGCCTTACGCACTCAGCAAATAATCGCCCATGAAATTGGGGTAACTAACACCATTGACCCGCTGGCAGGTTCATACTTTGTTGAAGCCTTAACCAATAAAATGGAAGAAGAGGCTGAAAAATATTTTGCCAAGATTGAGGAACTGGGTGGGGTGTTAAAGGCCATTGAAAAAGGTTTCTTCCAGAAGGAAATTGCTGATGCTGCTTATGAATATCAAAAAGCTATTGATAGCAAACGGCGAATTGTGGTTGGAGTCAATCAGTATGTCGATGAAAATGAAAAACTGGATATTGAAATCCTCAAGATTGACCCCCGAATCGAACAGGAACAAGTTGCTCGCCTGCAAAAACTAAGAGAAGAGCGGGATAATCTGCGGGTTCAAGAGTGTTTGGCTGAGCTGAGAAAGGCGGCCAATACTTCCGATAACCTCATCCCATATATTCTCAACTGTGTCAGATGCTATAGTACTTTAGGGGAAATTATCCAGGTAATGCGCGACGAATTTGGCGAATACAAAGAACAACCTTTATTTTAATCACTGGGGGAGGATAGTCATGGAACAGAAGAAAAAAATTAGAGTTTTAGTAGCCAAACCTGGCCTGGATGGACATGATCGGGGAGCAAAAGTGATTGCCCGGGCCTTGCGTGATGCCGGTATGGAAGTCATCTATACTGGCCTACATCAGACTCCGGAACAGATCGTACATGCGGCCATCCAGGAAGATGTTGATGTAATTGGCTTGAGTATACTATCCGGTGCCCATATGACCCTTTTCCCGCGGGTCAAAGAATTGTTGAAAGAACAAGGAGCAGATGATATAGTCTTAATAGGTGGAGGAACTATCCCTGAAGATGATGTTCAACAATTAAAAGAAATGAATGCAGCTGAAGAGATCTTTACACCCGGCACCCCGCTTGAGGACATAGTTGCATGGATTAACAATCGTATCGGGAATTAAAACTACAAACCTTATATTTGGCAGTAGGGGGAGTAAGAGATGTCGCAGCATCAGGAACAGTATCGAAGAAAGTTAATTAGCGCAGAGGAAGTAGTTTCTCTGGTAAAAAACGGCGACCAAATCTGGGCCCCTGTGGGCGCGGGCGAACCCCAGACTATTTTTGCAACAATTGCCAGTAATTATAAATCCCTTTTCAATGTAACAGTCAATCAAATTCTGCCCTTAAAACCCTTTTTTGCCAAAAAAGAAATGGCACCTCACATTCGCTATAACTCATGGTTTACCAGTGACATTAATCGTACAGCCGTCAATGAAGGCTGGGCCGATTTCACCGCCAACAATTTCCACGAGGTTCCTAAACTACTACGCCTTTACTGGCCAGTAGATATAGTGATGGCAAGCGTATCTCCCATGGATAAACATGGATACTTCAGTTTAAGCTTAAGTGTAGATTACACGTTTGAAGCAATTAAAAAAGCCAAAATGATTATCCTGGAAGTTAACCCCAATTATCCTCGTACCCTTGGTAATTGTTTTGTTCACATATCTCAGGTGGACTATATTGTTGAGAGCAATGCTCCAGTACCTATCCTGAATATCCCGCCAATAACAGAGGTTGAACAGAAAATTGGAGAATACATTGCAGATTTAATCGAAGATGGCTCCACTCTACAAATAGGTTTTGGTGGTATCCCCAATGCAGTTACTGCCGCCTTAAAAAATAAAAAGAATTTAGGCATTCATACTGAAATGATTACCGATGGTATGGTCAACCTTGTTGAGTGGGGTGTGGTAGATAATAGCCGTAAAACATTACATCCTGGCAAAGTCATCGGCACTTTTGCTATAGGTACTCAGCGGCTTTATGACTTCCTGGATAATAACCCGATGGTCGAAATGCATCCAGTGGACTATACCAATGACCCATATATCATCGGTCGAAACAATCAACTGGTAGCAATCAATGCCTCGATTGAAGTTGACCTTTTGGGACAATGTTGCTCTGAATCCATGGGCCATTATCAATGGAGTGCTACAGGCGGTCAGGCGGATTTCTTCAGAGGTGCCAACATTTCCCCTGGTGGCAAGGGGTTCGTTACTCTAGCTTCTACTGCCAAAAATGGTACAGTAAGTCGAATCGTCCCCGAGCTTAAACCCGGAGCTGTTGTAACCACCAGTAAAAATGATGTGGATTACGTTGTAACCGAATACGGCGTTGCCAAATTAAGAGGCAAAACAGCTCGGGAAAGAGCATTAGAGCTGATTAATATAGCTCATCCTGATTTTCGGGCTGAATTGAGAGAAGCTGCCCGGAAATATAACCTGATTTAAAAAGTATTGACAAGGTTATGGGAGGGATTAAAATGGATCTGTTTCAGGCAATTAGAGAAAGGAGAAGTATCAGAAAATATGAAGAACGTCCGGTTGAAAAAGAAAAAATAGATCTGATTTTGGAGATGGCTCGCCTTGCACCTTCCTGGAAAAATATGCAATGCTGGCGCTTCCTGGTGATTGATAAAGCTGAAAATAAGCAACTGATGTTATCCGCTTTTCCTGATGACAATCCAGGTAAGAAGGCTTTAGCTCAAGCTCCTGTAGTGATTGTTGTCTGTGCCAATCCCAGGGAATCTGGTATTGAAGAGGGAAAGGAATACTACCTGGCCGATGCAGCCATTGCTTTTGAGCATATCTGCCTCAGCGCTACAGCTCTGGGGCTGGGAACTTGCTGGATGGGCTGGTTTGATGAAAAAACTTTAAAGCAATCTTTAAATATTCCAGATGAATATAAAATTGTCGGGGTTACTCCTTTAGGTTATCCCGCCCAAGCTCCTAACCCCCGTCCCCGCAAATCTCTGCAGGAAATCGCATATTATAATGAATGGGGTTCTGGATATGATGGATAGAATCCAAATACTACAACAAAATTTACAGTCTAATGAAATTGATGGTGCCCTCATAGTCTCTGCTATCGATGTATATTATTACAGTGGTACCCGTCAGAATGCTTTACTCTGGGTACCTGCCAGCGGGGATCCTTATCTTTTGGTTAAAAAAAGCTTTAGTCGTGCTTTTCAAGAGTCCTTTTTAGATAATGTCGAACCTCTAAAATCTCTGAAAGAGCTACAAAAGTATATAGGTCAGGCTAAAAAAATCGGTTTAACCCTGGACGTATTACCAGCCCAAACCTACTTCTATTATCAAAAACTTCTGCCTGAGTGTATTTTTCAAGATATCTCCACCCTGGTTCGGGAACAGCGTTCAATAAAGTCATCCGCTGAATTGGAAATAATGCGAAAAAGCGCCAGCATTCTTTGTCAGGTTTTTAAAGAAGTGCCTGATTTCCTGCGACCGGGAGTCAGGGAAATTGATCTCGCCGCAGAGTTTGAATATCGTGCCCGCAAAGCTGGACACGAGGGTTTAATCCGTCTAAGAGCATTTAACCAGGAATTGCATTCCGGACATGTACTTGCCGGGAAGAATGCAGCCTTCCCATCGTTTTTTGATGGACCAGTAGGCGGAAAAGGCCTTTCCGCTCCCTACCCCCAGGGCCCTTCCCGTGATGTCGTTCAACTAAATGTGCCGATTGTTTTTGATTTCGTCTGTGTTTATGAAGGATATATGGTAGACATGACCAGGATTTTTTGTCTAGGTGATCTTGATAACAAGTTAAAACAAGCTTTCAATGCAGCTTTGGAAATCCAGAATACTCTGGTCCAAAATTTAAAACCAGGGGCAGTAAGCGGTCAATTGTTTGATCAGGCCTGCTCTATTGCTGAAAAATACGGACTGCAGGATAATTTCATGGGCTATAAAGAAGAACAGGCCCGTTTTGTCGGTCATGGGGTAGGATTAGAATTAGATGAACTGCCGGTAATCGCCCTGGGAGTCAAAAACGCTTTGCTGGCAAATCAAACCATCGCCTTAGAGCCCAAATTTATTTTCCCGGAACTGGGAGTAGTAGGTATTGAAAATACTTATCTCGTAACAGAACAGGGTGGCGAAAAACTGACAGCACTGGATGATGTAATATTTTATCTCTAGTCGGAGGCTCAAAAATAATGATCAGTTTCTTATGGCGCAAGGAAGTACTACTTATACTGGCGCTTGCCAATGGCCTGGGGTCAATTTATGGTTACTACTGGTATCATCATCAACTGGCAGTTTCTCCCTGGTACTTATGGCCAGTTATACCTGATAGCCCTTTGTCAGCCAGTTTGTTTACCTTATTTCTTATTTTTCTAATCTGGAAAATTAATCTGCCCTGGTTATTTTTGCTAGCTAATTTAATGATGATAAAATATGGGCTCTGGGCTGTGATAATTAATTTAGATGTCTACTGGAGCGGACATTCCTTTGCCTGGGAAAATCTGCATTTAACCCTTTCCCATGCTGTCATGGCCCTTCAGGGTATACTTTTTCTAAGAAAAATTCGATTTGCATTCAGCGATTACTTCATAGCGTCCGGGTGGCTAATTCTCAACGACTTTATCGATTATTTCTGGCAAACCCATCCTTATTTGTTTTATGCTGAGCAAATCACAATTGCCCAGACAACCGCAAGTTTACTAACAGGTATAGTGATAATATATGCCGCCAAACGCTTGATAGCCGTTCAGTAGCTTTATTAGCCGCTAAGACGGCTTTTTTTGTTACTTGGCTGAAAAAAATAGATTATTAGCAAGATAAAAGTTTACAATATATATTAGGATAGTAGGCAGAAAGGCAGGGATCTGTTAATGTATTGTTTTTTAGATCCCTCCCGGGAAAATCATAGCCAGAACCTGGGGCATTTTTCTTTATCCGACCTGGTAGGCATCAGTCCTCAAATGGTCGATATAAAAGAAACTATTATCAAAATTGCCCCACGGAAAGCTAATGTATTAATCCTTGGAGAATCCGGCACAGGAAAAGAGCTGGTAGCCCAGGCTATTCATTATCTAAGCAATCGGCGATTTGGGCCATTAATTAAAGTAAACTGTGCTGCCATTCCAGAAAGCCTCTTTGAGGCAGAACTTTTTGGCTATGAAGAAGGAGCCTTTACTGGTGCTAAAAAGAATGGCTATCCAGGCAAGTTCCTATTATCCCATCAGGGAACATTTTTTTTAGACGAAATCGGTGAGCTGCCTTTGCCCTTGCAGGCCAAATTACTACGAGTATTGCAGGAAAAAACCATTGAACCTTTAGGAAGTACTAAATCAATCTCCATAGATACCCGAATTATTGCTGCTACTAATGCTAACCTTTCCGATCTGGTCAAATATGGCAAATTTCGTGCTGATCTATATTACCGTTTAAATGTTGTTGCTATTCATCTTCCTGCTTTACGAGAACGTAAAGAGGATTTACCTCTCTTAATAAATTATTTTATTAAAAAATTTAACCGAGAATATGGCATGCAAATAAAGGGTATTACCAAAGAAGTCTTAGATATTTTTATGCATTATACCTGGCCAGGTAATATTAGAGAGCTAGCCAACGTAATTGAAACAGCCTTTAATTTTGCCGATGGAGAGCTAATTACTGTAAATGACCTACCTCAGTCCCTCCAGTGGCCTTCCTCTCAAAATCCTGGCAGCCTTCGTACTCTGTTCGGTACCGCATCACTCAATGATATCCTGGATAATATTGAAAAAAACTATATAGTGTACGCTTTACAGATTTGTCAGGGAAATAAAGTAAAAACTGCGGAACTACTGGGTATTTCCCGACCCTGTCTCTATAAAAAACTGATTAAATACGGTTTGGAAAAGTAACCCGCTTTTACACAGTGGGTTATTTCTTTAAATAGCAGATGTAAAGAAAAGTAACAGTAGAGAAGATTAAGTCCAAAGCCTGATTACCATTCGAGGAGAAAATCATGCCATTAACCACCTTTACCTAACCTTTAGCTACAAATCCCTGTTTCCGGTATGTTATTTGCATCAGAATATAATGAACAACTGCCGGGAGGGATTGGGATGAATTTTGATTTGTCTTCTGAACAGGCCTTGTTACAAAAAACTGTCCGCGAATTTGCCCAGGAAGTTATTAAACCCCAAGCTAAGAACATTGATGAAAATGGAAAAATTCCTGAAGCCATTTTAAAACAACTGGCTGAGCTGGAACTAATGGGCTTGCCATTTCCTGAAAAATATGGTGGTGCTGGCGGAGACTATATTATGTATGCTATTGCAGTCGAGGAGATCTCTCGCGCTTGTGCCAGCACTGGAATAACTTATGCTGCTCATATTTCCCTGGGTTCAGCCCCTTTTTATCTTTTTGGTACAGAAGAGCAAAAAGTAAAGTTTTTAACTCCTCTGGCCCAGGGCCACTATCTGGGAGCGTTTGGATTAACTGAGCCCAATGCTGGTTCCGATGCTGGCGGTACAGAAACCAATGCCTTGAAAAAAGATGGACGCTGGGTTATTAATGGCAGTAAAATTTTTATCACTAATGCTGGTTATGCCGGGACTGTTGTTATTACTGCAGTTACCGATCGCAGTAAAGGTAAAAAAGGCATTTCTTCCTTTATCATCCCCAGAGGAACAAAAGGTTTTTCCATTGGGAAGGAATTTGACAAACTCGGGTTACGGGGGTCCAACACTGTCCCTCTTTATTTCGATAATGTAGAGGTTCCGGAAGACTATCTGCTAGGTAAAGAAGGCGAAGGTTTTAAACAGTTTCTGCAAGTACTAGATGGGGGACGGATCAGCATTGCTGCTATGGCTGTTGGAATCGCCCAGGCCTGTCTCGATGCCTCTCTGGAATATGCTAAAACTCGAAAACAATTCGGGCAAACCATAAGTAAATTCCAGGCAATTCAGTTTAAGCTTGCTGATATGGCGGCCCAGATCGAACTGGCACGTACCATGGTTTATCGAGCTGCCTGGCTTAAGGACCAGGGTAAACCTTTTTCCTATGAAGCCGCTATCGCCAAACTTTTTGCTTCTGAAATGGCTACACAGGCAGCCTCTCAAGCCATCCAGATTCATGGTGGTTATGGCTATATGAAAGAATACCCGGTTGAGAGATATTATCGAGATGTAAAACTTTTGGAAATCGGGGAGGGAACTTCAGAAATCCAGAGGTTAGTAATAGCCCGTCATCTGGGCTGTTAAAAACAAGGGGGGTTTTATTGAATGAGCGAACTGCTAAATGTAACCATTGGCGATTTGTTTGACCAGACGGTGGAAAAATTCCCGAACAAAGATGCACTCGTATATGTAGACCGTGACTTGCGCTTAAGCTATCGTCAATTACAGGAAAAGGTAAACGAAGTAGCAAAAGCCCTTATGGGTCTTGGAATCCAGAAAGGTGAACACATTGCCATCTGGGCCACCAATTATCCGGAATGGATTTATACTCAGTTCGCTACCGGCAAAATGGGAGCTGTTCTGGTAACAGTTAATACCAACTATCGTGCTTTTGAATTGGAGTATCTCCTCAAGCAATCTGATGTTACTACTTTAATCATGATTGAAAATTACCGGAACAATAATTACATTGAAATGATAAACACTGTACTTCCCGAACTGGCAAACAGTCAACCAGGTCAAATCAACTCATCCAACTTGCCTTTATTAAAAAACATTATTGTAATCTCTGACCGCAAATACCCTGGAACCTATTCCTGGTCAGAATTTCTCCAGTTCGCCAGTCGGGTTAGTGATGCCGACTTAGCTGCTCGCCAGGCTTCCCTTAAGCCCGATGAAGTCATAAATATGCAGTATACCTCAGGTACAACCGGTTTCCCCAAAGGTGTAATGCTGACCCATTATAGCATCTTAAATAATGCTAAGTTTGTAGGTGAATGCCAAAAATTCTCTTCTGAAGATAAACTCTGCTTCCCAGTACCGCTCTTCCATTGTTTTGGCTGTGTGATGAGCACCTTAACCTGCATAGTCTATGGTGCTACCATGGTTCCCATTGAATATTTTGATCCTGTTAAAGTCCTGGAAGCTGTAGAAAAGGAAAGATGCACAGCCCTTTATGGTGTGCCAACAATGTTTATAGCTGAACTGGAAGTTCTGAATCAGCGTTCCTTTGATCTCTCTTCCCTGCGTACAGGAATTATGGCCGGAGCGCCCTGTCCTATTGAAGTGATGAAACAGGTTGTGGAAAAGATGAATATGCGGGAAGTAACCATCGCTTATGGTCAAACCGAGTTCTCGCCCGTGATCACTCAAACCAGGACAGATGATCCCATTGAATTGCGGGTCACAACTGTGGGGCGTGCTATTCCTCATGTTGAAGTCAAGATCGTCAATCCCGAAACTGGTGAGACCCTGGGCCCAGGCCAGCAAGGAGAATTGTGTGCCAGAGGCTTTGGTATCATGAAAGGTTACTATAAAATGCCAGAAGCAACCCAGGCTGCTATCGATAATGAAGGGTGGCTACATACCGGGGATTTAGCAACTATGGATGAAAACGGATATTGTAAAATCACTGGCCGCCTCAAAGATATGATTATTCGCGGTGGTGAAAATATCTATCCCAGGGAAATTGAAGAATTCCTCTATACCCATCCTAAAATCCTGGATGTTCAGGTGGTCGGTGTCCCGGACATAAAATATGGTGAAGAAGTAGCTGCTTTTATTCGCTTGAAAGAAGGTGAAGTATTAACAGAGGAAGAGGTACGGGAATTCTGCACTGGCAAAATCGCCCGTCATAAGATACCCCGTTATATCAAGTTTGTTGACCTTTATCCCTGCACTGCCTCCGGAAAAGTGCAAAAATTCAAGTTAAGGGAAATGGCGATCAAGGAATATGGCCTTGAAGCAGCCGCTAATATAGAAACGGCATAAAGGCAGGGCCCTCAGGTTGGCCCTGCCTGAAAAGAGAGGGGGATAGGTATGGCGGAAAAGCTGTGGGAACCTGGCCCGGAAAGAATACAAAAAACTAACATGTATAATTTCATTAACTATGTTAATGAAAGGTACAATCAAAAGCTTGAAGATTATGACGGATTGTATCAGTGGTCTATTAACGATATAGAGCAGTTCTGGGTATCAGTTTGGAATTTCAGTAAAATAATCTTTTCCCAGCCCTATCATACTGTACTGAAAAACAGCTCGGACATGTTTAACAGCAAGTGGTTCGAAGGAGCGAGTTTAAATTTTGCCGAAAATCTGCTACGACATTATAACCTGAACAAACCGGCAATTATCAGTATAAATGAACAAGCGGAGATTAAATCTCTATCTTATCCTGAGTTATATGCAGCAGTGGCCCGTACTGCTGCATATTTGCAACAGCTCGGAGTAAAACCTGGGGACAGGGTAGCAGGATATATGGCCAACATACCGGAAACGGTTATCGCAATGCTAGCTGCTACCAGCATTGGTGCCATCTGGTCTTCTTGTTCACCTGATTTCGGCGTCAATGGGGTAATAGACCGCTTTGGGCAAATAGAGCCGAAAGTTCTTTTCACTACCAATGGCTATTTCTATAATGGCAAACTTTTTGATTGTACGGAAAAAATTATACAAATTACTGGCGCCATTACCAGCATTGAATCAGTTGTACTGGTCCAATATGTTCAGGAAATTCCGTTACCTCAGCTCAGTTTGTCAGCTATAGCTTTCTCGGATATTCAAAAACAATTTTCTGCCCAGCCCATTATTTATACCCAGTTACCTTTTGACCATCCAGTTTATATACTATATTCTTCTGGAACTACAGGAAAACCAAAATGTATTGTTCATGGTGCCGGCGGAACTCTGTTACAACACATGAAGGAACTGATTTTGCACACGGATTTAAAACAGGATGACATTATTTTTTACTATACCACCTGTGGCTGGATGATGTGGAACTGGCTAGTTTCCTCACTGGCTACGGGAGCAACCATAGTTTTATTTGACGGTTCTCCCTTTCACCCTCATCCGGGTATTTTATGGGAACTGGCTGAAAAGACTGGTATTACCATTTTTGGTACCAGCGCAAAATATATCTCTTCATTAGAGAAAACCGGAATAGAACCTGGTAAAGAATATGATTTATCCAGAATCAAAACGATTTTATCCACAGGCTCCCCATTAACTAAAGAAAATTTTTATTATGTATACCAAAAGATTAAATCCGACGTTCAGCTCAGCTCTATTTCCGGTGGAACAGATATTATATCCTGCTTTGCTCTAGGCAATCCCCTGGGTCCTGTTTATGCCGGTGAATTACAATGCCGCGGTCTGGGAATGAAAGTAGAAAGTTATGATCCTGAAGGTAAGCCCCTGATTAACCAGAAAGGAGAATTGGTCTGTACCGCTCCTTTTCCGTCAATGCCGCTGGGATTCTGGAATGATCCCGAACGCCAGAAATATTATCAGGCTTATTTCAATGTTTATTCCAATGTCTGGTGCCATGGTGATTTTATCGAAATAACTGACCGGGGCGGAGTGATCATCTACGGTCGTTCTGATGCTACCCTCAATCCCGGTGGGGTAAGGATAGGTACAGCCGAGATCTACAGGCAGGTGGAAACTATCCCTGAAATCCTGGATAGCCTGGTAGTTGGACAGAACTGGCACGACGATGTGAGAGTAATACTATTTGTTAAATTAAAACCTGGTTTTACTTTAAATGAACAGCTGGTAAACCAGATCAAAACAGTTATAAGAAAAAACGCTACTCCCCGCCATGTGCCAGCTAAGATCATTGCTGTACCTGATATTCCATATACCATCAATGGCAAAAAAGTTGAGCTGGCTGTGCGCAATGTCATTCATAATGAACCAGTTACCAATAGAGAAGCACTGGCTAACCCGGAAGCCCTGAATTATTTCAAAGATATACCTGAATTACAACAGGAGTAAAGGAGGGGAGGGAGAGAAGATGTTTAAAAAAGTTTTGATCGCCAATCGAGGGGAAATCGCCTGCCGTATCATTAAAGCCGCCAAAACATTAGACATAAAAACAGTAGTTGTTTATTCAACTGCTGATGAAAACACTTTACCCACCCGGCTGGCCGATGAAGCCATTTGTATTGGCCCACCACCCGTGGCCCAGAGTTACCTGCAAATGGATAAAATCCTCGAAGTCGCTCTGCAAACTGGTTGTGATTGTATTCATCCTGGCTATGGCTTATTATCGGAAAATGCCAAATTCGCTGAAAAGGTGAGGGAAAATAACCTGGTTTTTATTGGCCCCAGTCCTGAGATCATAGCTGCCATGGGAGATAAGGTAGCTGCGCGTAAAACGATGGCTGAGATTGGGATTCCTTTACTCCCGGGCAGTGATGAGATTGAACATCTTGAAGAAGCCAAAAAAATGGCCGAGAACATCGGTTTCCCGGTAATACTAAAAGCAGCCAGTGGCGGTGGCGGAATTGGTATGGCCATTATTAATTCCCAGGCTGAGTTAGAGCAAATGTGGTCATCGGTGCGCCAACGGGCCCAGGCTTATTTCGGCAATCCCGTTATCTATATAGAGAAATATCTGCCTAATCCCCGGCATATTGAAGTACAGATATTAGGGGATGAACATGGGCATTGCCTGGCTATCGGGGAAAGAGATTGTTCCATTCAGAGGAGACATCAAAAAGTGATTGAAGAAGCACCGGCTCCCAACTTGCCGCAAGAAGTGCGTGAGCAACTTTTCGACCTTGCAGAAAGAGCAGGTACCAGTCTGGGCTATGTAGGGGCAGGAACATTTGAATTTCTTGTAGATGAAAATTATAACCTGTACTTTCTTGAAATGAATACAAGAATACAGGTAGAACATCCTGTCACGGAAGAAGTAACCGGCTGGAATCTGGTGGCCTGGCAATTTCAACTGGCAGCAGGTGCAGCTTTGCCTGCAACACGTCCCATTAGTAAGGGATGGGCTATAGAAGCACGACTTTATGCTGAAGATGATAAAACCTGTTTGCCTGCCCCAGGAAAAATAGAAACTGTCATCTGGCCTGAAATACCTGGTATAAGAATTGAGACCTGGATAGAATCCGGTCTCAAAGTAACCCCATATTATGACCCCTTGTTAGCCAAAATTATTGCTCATGGGGAAAGCAGAGAGGAAGCACGTTTAAAGTTAATACAAACTTTAACCAATCTAGAAATTACAGGTATAAAAACCAATCGCAATTTACTGGTTGCTATTCTAACAAGTCAGTCTTTTCAATCAGGTAAATATAATACGCAATTTTTAACAGAATTTCTTAAATCATACTAGAAGGAGAGGATAAACATGAAAGAAATTACAGCTCAAATGGCTGGAATTATACTGGCACTCAGGGTGAATGTGGGAGATGTGGTTGCACCAGGCCAGGAGATCGCAGTGCTTGAATCCATGAAAATGGAAATCCCATTGACCAGCGAATATGGCGGCACTGTGGTAGAAATCTCCGCTCAGATTGGCGATTTTATTAACGAAGGAGATTGTATTTTAAAACTGGAATAAACAGATTTTACAATGAAAGGGGATGGGGCCCATGTTAGCCAATTTGCCAAAACAGGTTACAATTTGGGAGGTGGGCCTCAGAGATGGCCTGCAAAATGAAACAAGGTATATTTCTGTTGAGGAAAAACTGGAATTGATAAATGGTTTAATTCAAAGTGGGGTTAAAAACCTGGAGGTAACAGCTTTTGTAAGCCCAAAGTGGGTTCCGCAAATGAAAGATGCCAGTGAATTACTGGCAAAAATGGAGAGACCCTCAGAATGTAACATTAGTGCCCTTGTTCCCAATGAAAAAGGCCTGGAAAAAGCCCTGGCAGCTAGATTAAATGAAATCGCCGTAGTTGTATCCGCCAGTGAAGGCCATAACCTAAAAAATTTAAATAAAACAGCAGATGAAGCCATTCGGGAGGCATTGCATCTAATCTACAAAGCCAATGTGGCGGGGCTCAGAGTGAGGGCCTACCTTTCCACCGCCTTTGGTTGCCCTTATGATGGTCCAGTAAAAATAGAAAGAGTAATGGAGATCAGTGAAAAATTACTAGGGGCAGGAGCTTACCAGGTCTCCCTTGGCGATACTATCGGGATAGCCCATCCCAAACAGTTACAGGAAAGTCTTAGCCTGATTACTCGACGAATTCCTCCCGGTAAATTGGCCTTACATTTACATGATACCCGGGGCATGGCCCTGGCCAATACCATCATTGGTCTGGAATACGGAATTACCACATTTGATTCTTCTTTTGGTGGTCTCGGTGGCTGTCCTTATGCTCCTGGAGCCAGTGGTAATGTAGCAACTGAAGATCTGGTTAATATGCTGCATGCTATGGGCTGTCAAACCGGGATAGATTTGGACCGTCTGGTGTTAGTATCAACCCGGGCCCAGGCTATTCTGGGTAAGCGGCTACCCAGTAAAATTCTGCAAATCTATCGCCGTACCAGGGGGGAATAGAATGAGCTTTTTAATTCAACAGGAGATTATAGAGGGCAATGGTCTTCTCCTCACTATAAATCGCCCCGAAGTATATAATGCCCTCTGTTATCCCCTTTTAACTGAATTAAAAGAACTGGTTTTCCAATTATACCATTCAAATTTGCGGATAATGATTATCACCGGAGCTGGTACAAAAGCCTTCTGTTCCGGTGCAGACCTGAAGGAAAGAGATTCAATGAATGATGATCAGGTCTTGCAATTCATTGATACTATCCGAGACACTTTTCAGTTGATTGCCAATTTGCCCTTTCCTGTAATTGCAGCAATAAATGGAGTGGCTTTTGGAGGTGGTCTTGAACTGGCCCTTGCCTGTGACCTGCGCTTGGCTTCAGAACAGGCCATGCTGGGATTAACTGAAGTTGCTCTTGGCATCATACCAGGAGCAGGAGGTACGCAAAGGCTGGCGCGTATTATCGGTCCCGCCAGGGCCAAAGAATTAATTTTTACCGCTGCCAGATTCACAGCCAGGGAAGGGGAAAAGATTGGCTTAATCAATCATGTTTATAAACCTGAAGATTTGTTACCAAATGCCTTGGGTCTAGCCGAAAGGATTGCCCAACATGGACCATTAGCTGTTAGACAGGCAAAAACAGCAATAAACCGAGGTCTTAATATGAGTTTGGATGATGCACTATACTGGGAAACCAGCTGTTACCGCCAGCTTATCAATACCGCTGACCGTCGCGAGGGGCTGACTGCTTTTAAAGAAAAGAGGCTACCACAATTCCAAGGCAAATAGGGGGTAGGGAGCATGTTAGGATTGGATAAATTTCATGAGATAGCCAACCAGATCAAAAAGGGCGGCGCCGAAAAATATCATCAGCAGGCACAAGCCCAGGGAAAGATGTTCGTACGCCATCGTCTGGAAATGCTTTTAGATCCAGGTAGCATGCAGGAAGACGGCTTGTTTGCTAACTGCCAGCAGCCCGACCTACCTGCCGATGGGGTAGTGACGGGATATGGAAAAATTAATGGGCAACCGGTATGTTTTATGGCTAATGACTCCACCGTAAAAGCTGGATCATGGGGCTGGCGCACAGTAGAAAAGATTATCCGCATTCAGGAAATGGCTTATAAACTGCGTTTGCCAATGATTTACCTGGTTGATTCAGCCGGAGCCAGAATCACCGACCAGGTGGAAATGTTCCCCGGCAGACGCGGTGCAGGTAAAATCTTTTATAACCAGGTTAAAATGTCCGGGGTAATACCACAAATCTGTTTGCTTTTCGGACCTTCTGCTGCCGGAGGAGCTTATATACCTGCCTTTTGTGATGTAGTAATCATGGTAGAGGGTAATGCCAGTATGTATTTGGGTTCCCCCAGGATGGCTGAAATGGTTATCGGGGAAAAGGTGACCCTGGAAGAAATGGGAGGAGCCATGATGCACTGCAGTGTCAGTGGCTGTGGTGATGTACTGGTAAAAAGCGAGGCAGAGGCCATTGCCTGGGCCAAACGCTATTTGTCTTACATGCCAGCCAATAATCAATGCTCTCCTCCGAGCCTGGAAGGGAAAAAGCCTGCAGCTGGCAAGCCACTGGCAAATATTATCCCGGCCCATCAGAATATACCCTTTGATATGTACGAATTCATCAAGGGGATAGTTGATGAAGACAGTTTTCTTGAGATTAAAAGCCTTTTTGCTCAGGAAGTGATTACTGGACTTGCCCGCATTGAAGGCCATGTCTTTGGCATTATCGCCAACCAGCCTAAAGTGAAAGGTGGTGTTCTCTTCGTTGATTCAGCTGACAAAGTAGCAAAATTTGTTTGGTTGTGCGATGCCTTTAACATACCACTACTGTTTTTAATGGACGTTCCAGGCTTTATGATCGGTACCAAAGTGGAAAGAGCTGGAATAATTCGGCATGGAGCCAAACTAATTTATGCTATTTCTGAAGCGACTGTGCCCAAATTTTCCGTGGTAGTACGTAAAGCCTATGGCGCTGGGCTATATGCCATGTGCGGACCTGCTTTCGAACCTGATGCCTGTCTGGCACTGCCCTCAGCTCAAATTGCAGTCATGGGCCCGGAAGCAGCAGTAAATGCAGTATATGGCAATAAAATTGCCCAGCTAGAAGGTGAAGAAAAGCGCAAATTTATCGAGAGCAAGCGCCAGGAATATCAAGAGGATATAGATATATATCGTTTGGCATCTGAGTTAGTGGTAGACGGTATTATTGCCCCCGAAAATTTACGTTCTGAAATTGTTAACCGCTTGGATTTTGCCCGTAATAAACAAAGGCATTTCAGTGATCGCCGTCATGGTGTTATACCGGTCTAATTAACTGAAAATTTGAGCCAACGGTCAATTTTTGAGAGTTTTTGGCCGTTGGCTCTTTTTTGTTTATTATAATGAATTTTCACCTCTCAATTCTTCCATTCCAGTTATGGTTAACCTTTAGAAATGACAATTAACGATTTTTTGTTGTGAAAAACCAGGATAATTTCTAATATTTTAATAAACAACGATGGGCTGGAAAGGAGGGTAGCTGTTTAGCCCGTTAAAGATCAAAAGATGGAGGTGTTAAACGTGAGTAATAAAGTAAATGTAAACAACTTGCCTCCTTTAGACGTTGAAGTTAAGAATGTAATGAAATCAGAATTCAATTTGGCTTTTTGGCTATCAGTAATTTATTTTATCTTTCTCTTCGCCGTTCCTGTACTAAACTGGACCGCACCGGCACTAATGAAAACCAGAATCTGGGGAGGCATGTCATTAACCTGGTTTTTAACATCAATTTTTGCTATGATTCTGGCTTTCCTGATCGCAGCAGTTCATGTTTATTTCTACCAGAATAAGTTCGGTGCTGATATTGAGGAAACCCGGACAAGAAGGGAGGTATTTCATTAATGAATTGGTTAACTGATCCCAAATATTTATTTACAATTATTCTATTGGGTACCATTGTCTGGATTACTAACGCAACCCGTAAATATGCTACCACCACCGTTGACTACTGGGTCGCTGGTCGGAGTTTTGGCTGGCTGGTTAATGGTTCAGCTATTGCTGGGGATTATCTCAGTGCTGCTACTTTTTTAGGATTGGCAGGTCTGACTTTTTCACTAGGTTATGACGGACTTTTTTATACTTTTTGTTTCTCAATCGGTTTAACATTATTGGCTATGTTTATCGCAGGCCCCTTGCGTAGATTCGGCGCCTTTACCGTTCCCGATTTCCTTGGCCAGCGTTTTCATAGTAAAACAGCCCGTCTGGTTGCAGTTATAGTAGTGTTAGCCATTTCCGGTTTTTATGCTGCCCCACAACTACTGGGTGCTGCCCAGATTTTAAAACTGTTTTTCGGGACCAGTTATGCCTTCGGGATTGTCTTTACCACAACAGTAATGGTGTTCTATGTTGGGGTCGGAGGTATGAAAGGCACTACTATTAACCAGGCCCTGGAAATCTGGATCCGTTTCGGTGCTTTCCTGGTATTATTCGCTATGGCTATTTACATGGGAATGAATTACGGCAAAATCCTGGATTTTATCACTCAATTCAACGGAACATTACCGGGAACTGGTCAGTATGCTCCCGATGGTAAGGATCTGGTCTTTAATGGAGCCAAGTGGGAATATACTGGTACCATGTTCAAGGATTTAACAGGTACTATCTCCATGCTAATCGGTTTAGCTTTTGGAACCATGGGATTACCCCATATCCTTTTGCGTTTCTACACCAATCCCTCTGCCAAAGATGCTCGCTATTCCGCACTTTTCGCTATCGCAATCGCTTCTGCCTTCTTCGGTCTTGCCTTATATCTCGGCACCGTTGGCCGCTATGTTTTCCTCGATGGTGTAACTAAAGGAACCTTAAATCCAGAAACCATGAAAGCCATGATTCAAGGTGGAAACAATATGATTATCCCTGCACTTTCTGCATCCCTGGGCGGTCAATGGCTATTAGGATTTGTTATTGCCGGCGCCTTTGCTGCTATTTTCTCCAACCTTTCCGGTATCTTTATTGCCAGTTCCGGTGCCCTTGGCCATGATCTCTATACCAATTTCATTAACCCCAATGCTACTGAGAGACAGAAAGTTCTAGCCGGAAAATGGGCAGCAGTAATATGCGGTATCTTCTACGGCATCCTTGGGTTAATGGTGGAAAAAGCCTCTATCGGTCATCTGGTGGGATTGGCCTTTAATGTGGCAGCCAGTACTTTTGCTCCTATTTTCGTTCTTGGTATCTGGTGGCGTGGAATGACAGAAAAAGGTGCCATTGCTGGTCTGCTGGTAGGTTTAATCTCCTCCCTGTGGATGATTTTCCTGCCCGAAACCTTACCGACCTGGCTACAGTTCAAGATTCCTGGTCTTGTTACTGTTCCTCTGGGATTCCTCTCCGTCTGGCTGGTTAGCCTCTGGGATGGTCAGGTGCCGGCTGATGTTAACGAATTTATGAAAAAGGTACACGCAAAAGAAGTATATTAGAAGAAAAATCACGGTGGGGCTTAGAGCCCCCTTTTTTCTTCCCCGGGAGAAGAGTATAATTGAAGTAAACGTGGGTAAGGGGATGGACATTATGTGGAAAGGTATTGGCGCTTCACCAGGTATTGCTATAGGTCAGGTCCAGTGGCTAATTGCCTGGGAAGTAGGAGTAAATAAAGAGAAAATCAGCAGCCAGCAAGTAAATGAGCATTTAGAGCGTTTTGAGCACGCCCTGCTGCAGGCTGAATCGGAACTCAACCAGTTGCGGGAAAAGACAGCCCGGGAATTGGGGTACCAGGAGGCCAGAATATTTGATGCCCATTTGTTTTTATTAAAGGATCCACTCCTCATTGATGCCATAAAAGAAAACATTACCGTTAAACTATTGCCTGTTTCTGCGGCTATCATCGATGCCGTAGAAGTTTTTGCCTCTTTTTTTGCTACCAATCCCGATCCTTACTTACAGGAACGGGCTTCGGATATTCGTGATGTGGGTAAAAGGTTAGTCCGGATTGTCACCGGCCAGCCTGAAACCCGTCTGGAATTAGTTGAACCCAAAATCGTTTTTGCCCATGATTTAACCCCTTCTGATACAGCCCAGTTGAACAAAGCAAATGTACTGGCTTTTGTCACTGAAGTAGGGGGTAAAACTTCTCATTCCGCCATTATGGCCCGGGCCCTGGAGATACCTGCTGTCGTCGGCGTTGGTAACGACCTTAGAAAAATAGCTAATGGCACCACTGTAATCGTGGATGGTTTCAAAGGATTGATTATTTGTAACCCTTCAGCCCGTATTCAGGAATACTATAAAAAACGGCAACGACTATATGAACAGCAATTAAGGGAGCTGGACAGATTACGGGATTTACCGGCAGAAACTCTGGATGGACATGCTATCCATTTAGTCGCCAATATTGGTACACCCAGAGATACTGAAAGTGCCAAACGTTACGGTGCCAGTGGTATTGGTCTATTTCGTACTGAATTCCTTTATATGGACAGGGATGATATGCCTGGAGAGGAAGAGCAATTTCGGGCCTATGTGGAAGTAGTTAAAGCCTTTAATAATCAACCGGTCACCATCCGTACCCTGGATATCGGTGGGGACAAGTATTTGCCCTACTTGAAACTGCCGGCAGAAGCCAATCCATTTCTGGGCTGGCGGGCCCTTCGCTTGTGTCTGGATACCCCGGAACTGTTTTTACCCCAGCTCAGGGCCATATGGCGCGCCAGCGCTTTTGGTAAAGTCCGGGTGATGTTCCCGATGGTGAGCAGTATTGATGAGCTTAGAGCTGCCAAGCAGTTTTTAGTCCAGGCCCGCGAACAAACCATTGCCGCCGGCCACCCTATTGGTGAGATTGAAGTAGGAATCATGGTAGAGACTCCTGCTGCCGCTATCCTTACGGATATCCTGGCCCCGGAAGTGGATTTTTTCAGTATAGGTACCAATGACTTAACCCAGTACACTATTGCCGTTGACCGCACCAATGCCCAGGTATCCCATTTGTATGAAAGCTTAAACCCAGCAGTGCTGCGCTTGATTAAAACTGTCGTAGACTTGGCTCACCATCACCACAAATGGGTAGCAGTTTGCGGCGAATTAGGTGGTGATCTGTTAGCTGCCCCGATATTGCTTGGGCTTGGTGTGGATGAACTCTCCATGAACCCGGCTAGTCTATTGAAAATAAAAGGCCTATTAAGACAGCTAACCTTTACTCATTGCCAGCGCCTGGCCAACAAGGCATTAGCCTGTTCTACTGCTGATGAAATTACCAATCTGGCCAAAAAAGAACTGCGTGCCATCAAAACCATGTTTCGTTAATTTGTAATCTACACCATAATAGTCTATAATGATTTAGATAGTATTAGTGGAGGAGTGACAGTAATGGATTTGCCCCTGCGCACATATCTTATAGAAACCTATGGCTGTCAAATGAATGAACGCGACACCGAAACCATGGCTGGCATTTTGGAAAGCCTTGGATATGTGCCGGTTGAAAAAGAAGAAGACGCAAGCATTATTTTACTCAATACTTGTTCAGTACGCGAATCAGCGGAAAACAAGATCTGGGCCAAAATGGGGGAGCTAAAAAAAATTAAACAGAAAAATCCCGATGTAATCCTGGGAATTTGCGGCTGCATGCCACAACAGGAAGTTACTATCCAGAAAATTAAACAAAGTTATCCCCACATGGACCTGGTCTTCGGCACCCACAATCTCCATCAATTACCGGAATTGCTGGCCAAAGCGCAAGCAGCCCGGAAAATGGTGGTGGAAGTATTGCATAATAACCCTGGCGTAATCATCGAAAACCTGCCATCCAGACGTGCTGACAATCTTAAAGCTTTTGTTACTATCATGTATGGTTGTAATAATTTTTGCACTTACTGCATCGTACCATACACCAGGGGTCGGGAAAGAAGCCGTATGCCCGAAGATATTATACGCGAAGTGGAAGATCTGGCTGCCAAAGGCTATAAGGAAATCACCTTACTGGGTCAGAACGTCAATAGCTATGGTAAAGACCTGGAGGTTGAAATTGATTTTGCCGGTTTGCTTCAGCAATTAAACAGAGTAAATGGGATTGAGCGCATTCGTTTCACCACCTCTCATCCCAAAGATTTAAGCGATCGACTAATTGAAGCCATTGCATCTCTGGAAAAAGTATGTGAACATATCCATTTACCCGTCCAATCCGGTTCAACTGCCATATTGAAGAAAATGAACCGCCGTTATAGCAAGGAAGACTATTTGCATTTAGTCGAAAAACTGAAAAATGCTGTACCTGATATAGCAATTACTACCGATATCATAGTTGGCTTTCCCGGTGAAACAGAAGCCGATTTCGCTGAAACCATGGATTTAGTGGAAAAGGTGAGATTCAGTGCAGCCTATACTTTTATCTACAACAAGCGCTCTGGAACTCCGGCAGCAGAATATAATGATCAGGTACCTGAAGATGTAAAAAGTCAGCGTATCCAGCACTTAATTGACCGTCAGAACCAGATTACTCTGGAAGAAAATCTTAAGGATATCGGCAAAACCTTAGAAGTTCTGGTAGAAGGCCCCAGTAAAACCAATCCAGAATTCTTCTCAGGTAGAACCAGAACCAATAAAATCGTGGTATTTCGCGGAAATAGTGATCTCATTGGCAGATTGATTCCCGTTCGCATTGCCAATGCTAAAACCTGGCATCTTGAAGGGGAAATCATCTAAAATAAAGTATTTGGAGGTGGACACTAATGTCCAAAGTAATTGAAAAGGCAAGAGAGCTGGCTTTTGCTCTCAGTGAATGTCCAGAGTTAAAAGAAGTAAGAGAAGCCGAAATCGCCATGAATAAAGACCCTGAGGCTCTGGAAATAATCGCCGAATTCCAGGAAAAACAACAGGAATTTCAGGAAGCCTTTTTTGCCGGCAGAGAGCTCACACCTGAACAAGAACTGGTCAGAGCAGCCATCGAAAGCAAAATGGAAAACAATCCTTCCATTCGCAGGTATTTAGAAGCCCAGCACCAGCTGGAAAAACTCCTGCAAACCGTTAATACAGTCATAGGTCAGGCCCTCAGTGGTGACAGCGCTTGCGGCAGCGGTGGCTGTGCCTCCTGTGGCAGCACCTGTGGTTAATAACCAAATCCCCTTCAAGTTCAACACTTGAAGGGGATTATTCTGCTTTTGGAGCTTAATGACTTTCATTGCCATTGTTTGTGAAATATATTTTTAATGGAGACATCCGGCCTGTCAGGCGTTTTTCGGGGTTAGCCTGATTGGGGGGAAATTTTATGCAACAAAACAACCACTCTAATGATTTAAATGATTTGACTTTTTGTTTTACTTTTATCTTGATTGCTTTTTCAGCTTTTTTTCCTATTCTTTTGTTCTATTTTGTGGTGAACAAATTTCAAGCCATTACCATTACTAATATTTCAACTGAAACTATTTTTTTAATCTCGTATTTAATATTTGTTTTCACTTTATCTATCTTACACTTAGAGGGTATTAAACTAAACCGTAAAGTTTTTAACTGGAAAAATGCCTTATATTTTTCCAGCCTCTATTTCTACACATTTTTATTGATTAAAGCCGTTATAGTCTGTACTACAAAAATAATCATGTTATAATTTATTTAGTATACCGAGATTAAACCAGGGAGCGTGTAATGGCTTGAATAACAACTTAACCCCGATGATGAAACAATACCTGGAGATGAAAGATAAACACAAAGACTGTTTGTTGTTTTTTAGATTAGGAGATTTTTACGAACTCTTTTTTGAAGATGCTGAAATTGCTGCCAGGGAATTAGAAATTACCTTAACCGGTCGGGATGGCGGATTGGAAGAGCGGGTGCCAATGTGCGGTGTGCCCTATCATTCCGCTGATTCCTATATAGCCCGGCTGATTAACAAAGGTTACAAAGTTGCCATCTGTGAGCAAGTAGAAGATCCTAAACAGGCCAAGGGGATAGTAAGAAGAGAAGTAATTAGAATAATCACTCCGGGGACAATTATTGATACAACTGTATTAGATGAGAAAAGCAATAACTTTATCATGGCTTTACATTACGAAGATAATTTAATCGGCCTGGCTGCCAGTGATGTCTCCACCGGCCTCTTCCAGGTAACCCAGTTTAAGTGTGATCCTCACAAACAAAAATTGATAGATGAACTAGCCAGATTGAATCCAGCCGAAATTTTAATCTCAGAGTCTCTGGCTAATTTTATCGGTAACCCCCGCCCAAACTGGTTCGATAATCAGGGTAAGAGGATTGTGACCGAATATCACTCCTGGGCTTTTGCCTGGGACTTTACCAATAGGACTTTAACCAAGCACTTTCATGTCAATGATTTGAAAAGTTTGGGACTTGACCACTGGAATTCAGCCGCCAAAGCTGCTGCTGCATTGCTGGATTATCTTCTGGCAACGCAAAAAAATTGCTTGTCCCATATTAACAAACTTGAATTATATAATATTGACAAAATAATGTATTTAGATGCAATAACCCGGAGGCATCTAGAACTAACACAAAATTTAAGGGATGGTAGCAGGGAACATACCTTGCTTTCAGTTCTGGATAATACCGTTACAGCCCTTGGCGGCAGAACCTTAAAGCAGTGGATTGAAAACCCACTTCTTAATTTGCAGGAAATAAATAATCGACTTGCTGCCATTGAACAAATGGTATTTGATAGTCGCTGGAGACTTAAAATTAAACAGCTTTTAGCGAATGTCTATGATCTGGAAAGATTGGCGGGAAAGATAGTATATAAAACTGTAAACCCCAGAGACCTGGTAGCCTTAGGTTCAACCTTAAAAGTGCTGCCAGAAATAAAGAAACTTCTGGAGGAGAAAAAAGCTGGTCAGCTTCGGTACATTTTTGATAATTTGTGCTTGCATGAAAGCATTGCCGCTTTAATCGAGGCAGCTATCATGCCTGAGCCACCCATTTCCAGTAAGGATGGCAATATAATTAAACCTGGCTTTAATGCGGAACTGGACAAGTTACGGACTGCAGCTACTGAAGGCAAGACCTGGCTGGCTCGTTTGGAAGCGGAGGAAAAAGAAAAAACAGGAATAAAGAGTTTAAAGATTGGTTATAACAAGGTTTTCGGTTATTATCTTGAAGTTACCAAAGCCAACTTGCATCTGGTCCCATCCCATTTCATTCGCAAACAAACTCTTTCAACAGGAGAAAGATATGTTACAGAAAGATTGAAAGAGTTAGAGGAAATTATACTGGGAGCGGAAGAGAAGGGGATTGAACTGGAATACCAGATCTTCTGCCAAATCCGCGAGACCATTGCTCAGGAAATCCCCCAGCTGCAAAAAACAGCAAAGCTCCTGGGGGAACTGGATGCTCTACTCAGTTTGGCAGTAGCAGCAGTACAAAATAATTATGTGAAGCCAGTACTCAATTTAAGTAATATAATCGACATCAAGAAAGGCCGACATCCTGTAGTAGAAAAAAGTCTCAACGGCCAATGGTTTATCCCTAATGATACTTATTTAGACAATCAGCAAAATCGCTTGTTAATCATTACCGGGCCCAATATGGGCGGCAAATCCACCTATATGCGCCAGGTAGCACTGATTGTACTCATGGCCCAGATAGGCTCCTTTGTCCCGGCAGAACAGGCTGAAATCGGACTGGTAGATCGGATTTTTACCAGAGTAGGGGCATCTGACGATTTGGCCCGGGGTCAGTCTACATTTATGGTAGAAATGCAAGAAGTGGCTAATATCCTGCATAATGCCACTGCAAAAAGCCTTATTATCATGGACGAAATTGGTCGGGGCACCAGCACTTTTGATGGTTTGTCCATTGCCTGGGCTGTTGCCGAGTACTTGAATGATCCTCAAAAAATTGGCGCCAAAACCCTTTTTGCAACCCACTATCATGAGCTGACCAAACTGGCTGAAAGGCATCCGGAAATAAAGAATTATTGTGTTGCCGTTAAGGAAGAGGGGGAAGACATAGTATTTTTGCGCCAGATTGTCCCAGGCAGCAGTGACCGCAGTTATGGTATTCATGTAGCCAAACTGGCTGGTCTACCGGCCGAAACAATCCTGCGTGCCAAAGAGATTCTGGAGCAGCTGGAAAATGAGCGGAAAGATATTAGCATCAGGCAGGAAATACCCTATTCAACCCCCGTACAGCAGCTGACCTTATTTAATGATTCCAATCCTATTCTGGATGAATTGTTAAATTTAAATCTTATTACTACAACCCCCCTGGATGCATTGAATATCCTGTTTAACTTGCAGAAAAAGGCCCAGGAATATCTCAAACGATGAGGAGGAGGTCTGATTGTCTAACAGGATAAAAATCTTAGACCCGATAACCGCCAACCAAATCGCCGCCGGAGAGGTGGTAGAAAGACCTGCCTCAGTAATCAAAGAACTGGTAGAGAACTCCATTGATGCCAGGGCCAGCAAAATAGAAATTGAAGTAGGCGAATCGGTATTATCCTATCTTCGTGTCTTTGATAATGGAATGGGGATTAGCAAAGAAGACCTTCCTCTGGCTTTTCAAAGACATGCTACAAGTAAAATAACGTCCATCAATGATCTAACTCAGCTTTTAACCCTGGGTTTTCGGGGTGAAGCCTTGCCCAGTATTGCTTCCGTATCAGAACTGGAAATCTCCAGCCGGACTGCTGATTCCATCAATGGCTGGAAATTCAGATTTTCCGGGGGCCATCTAGTATCTGAAGAGGCGGTAGGCATGCCTGTTGGCACTGATATCATTGTACGCAACCTGTTTTTTAACACCCCCGCACGCAAAAAACATGTCAAATCAGAGTCAACCGAACTGGGTCATATTAAAGATATTCTCTTAAGATTCGCCCTGGCCTATCCGGAAATCGCTTTTAAATTTACTGCTGCCAGTAGCCGTCAGTGGCAAACCGATGGAAAGGGAGATTATTTTTATCCCCTGGTTTTGAATTTTGGTGAGGAAATCGCCAGCAAAATGCTTGAAGTCAAAGGCGAAAGTGCTGATGCCAGTATAAAAATCCATGGTTTTCTGGCTCCGCCAGCTTTTAGCCGGACAACCCGGCTGCAACAAATTATTTTTGTAAATCGCCGCCTGGTTCGCTCTCGCTTAATTTCCAGTATTGTGGAAAAAACTTTAAATACCCTGTTAGCCATAAACCGCTATCCAATATTTTGCCTGTTCATTGAAATTAAGCCTGAAATAATTGATGTAAATGTTCATCCAACTAAAATGGAAATCCGTTTTAGTGAAGAAGATCTAATAACTAAAGTAATCGAAAGTGCTGTCAAAGAGCAGTTTTTCCCACAGCAATCAGCCAAAACTATCATAAATAGTATGACTTTGGCAGATAAGAAAATCAGCAAGGAGCTTCCACAAGCACGTCCCTTGTTTGTAGAGCTATTTAGTCAACCTGCCAAACCAGATATTACACCACAAATTCAGGAAATAAAAGAATCCGCTCCTGATTATCCGCTTTCGCTCCCAGGCTGGCGGGTAATCGGGCAGATTTTTGACTCCTTTATTCTGTTGGAGGATAATCAGTGTTTCTCCCTGGTTGATCAGCATGCTGCCCATGAGCGAATACTCTATGAAAAATTGCTTAATGAAAAGGATTTCCGCACAGCAGTGCAACCCCTGTTATATCCTGAAACCATTACTTTGAACCCATTGCTTTTTCAAACCCTAATCGATAAAATCTTTCTCTTTCAGGACTTTGGTTATTTAGTTGAACATTTTGGGCAAAATACTATATTATTGAGAGCAGTTCCCCTGGGATTGGATAATGCTACTGCTACTGAACTATTCCATGATTTACTTGAACTGATGGTTGACAAACAGTATGAAAACATTCAGCGTTTACAGGAAAAATGGTTAATCTTAAGGGCCTGCAAAACAGCAATCAAAGCAAACCAGAAACTATCTCTACCAGAAATGGAAGCTCTAATAGAACAATTACATCAATGCACTTTACCAGTAACCTGCCCCCACGGGCGACCAACAAAAATTGAATGGCAATTAAAGGAGCTAGAACAGCTTTTTAAACGCACATGAGGTGAATAAATTGCAGTTTGTTGTTACCACTTCAAATAAAGCCTCGGAAGAGAGTATAAAAAAAGCCATATCCTTGGCACAGCGCTTACAGTTACCCTTTGTTCATCGTTCTAAAGTAAGGAATAATCCGGAGCAAGTATTAATTATTGTTAGTTTGGAAGATATCTTCATTAGGTATCAGAACAAAAATTTATCCTGGCATCCCAATATGGCAAAACTGAGAATATTAAATTTGATGAGAAACGGTCAGGACCCCCTGATCACGGCAGTAGACCCTCAACCAGGGGATCACATCCTGGATTGTACCATGGGCCTGGGAGCAGATAGTTTGGTTCTGGCCTATAGTGTAGGACCAACAGGAAAAATCACTGCCCTGGAATCGGAAAAGCTTGTTGCTGTTTTGGCCGAAAATGGTTTTGCGAAATTGAATGACACTATTTTAAAACCATTAACACAGCGAATTGAGATTATCAACAGTTCCTTTCACCATTTTTTAAATAGAACTCCCGGACAATCTTTTGATGTCATTTATTTTGATCCCATGTTTCAAATAACCAAAAGCAAGTCAACGGGTATTAATATACTACGATTAATTGGTAACCCGACTCCCCTTATGGCCGCCGATGTCCAGTTAGCGTTAAGCAAGTGCCGTCGGCAGGTTGTAGTTAAAGAGAACCTGAATAGTGACTTCTTTAAGAACTTCAGGCCAGACCAATTAATTAAAACCAGTTCTAATCTTGGCTTCGGTATCTATTATTCTAGTAAGCAAGAGGGATAGTGATGGATTATCAACCAGTTTTAATTATTGTAGGACCCACCGCCGTAGGTAAATCAGCAGTAGGCATTGAATTAGCCAAACTCATTGACGGGGAAATAATATCCGGAGATTCTATGCAAGTGTATAAAGACATGGATATAGGAACAGCTAAAGTACCTGTTGAACAGCGCCAGGGAATTCCCCATCATCTTCTGGATATTATCAGTCCGGAAGAGGAATTTAGTGTAGCCTTGTTTGAAACCCTGGCAGAAGCAAAGATTAAAGATATCTATGCCAGAAATAAAAAACCTATCATTGTTGGCGGTACAGGTTTATACATAAAAGCTTTAACTCATACCTATGATTTTACACCTTTCGCTGTGGACTGGCAGTGGCGCAAGAGCAAAGAAAAAGAAGCTACCCTGCGAGGGACCGAAGCACTTTGGCAGGAACTGGCGGCTATCGACCCAGTAACAGCTAACAAATTACATCCCAATGATCTCAAAAGAATAATCAGAGCTTTAGAGGTATATCATTTTACAGGAAAGCCTATCAGTTACTATCAGGAAAAATCCCGGCAAAAGGGCTTAAAAAGAAAGTATTTGATGTATGCATTAACTGCCAGCAGGGAAAAATTATATGAGCGGATAAATTTAAGAGTGGAACAAATGCTGGCAAGTGGCTGGATTGAAGAAGCCCAACATTTACTGGACAAATACAATTTAAGCAATACAGCCAGCCAGGCAATAGGCTACAAACAGATTTTCTCATATTTACGCGGAGAAATTACTTATCTGCAAATGGTGGAGGATATCAAGACAGCTACCCGCCGTTATGCCAAAAGGCAATTAACCTGGTTACGCCAGGAAGAAAATATCAACTGGCTGGATGTAACTGATCAATCAATCCATGATATCAGTAAAAAAATTGCTCAAGAGGCAGCAGGACTATGGGCAAAAATGTAGAAATATCTTTCCAGCAAAGCGTTTGCCCTTATTTATAAATTTAGATGGAGGTATAGAGAGATGACAACAACTAAATCCACTATTAATTTACAGGATGCTTTTTTAAATCAGGTCCGGAAGGAAAATATCCCGGTAACTGTTTATCTTGTTAATGGTTTTCAACTTAAGGGACTGGTAAGAGGCTTTGATAATTTTACTGTTATCTTAGAACAAGAAGGTAAACAACAAATGGTTTATAAACACGCAATTTCAACAGTAGCTCCCATTAAGCCTGTTCATTTTTCTTTTTCTGATAACCGCAATGTTAACCAAAACCAGTAAGTTAGCAAGGGGCTGGCCTGAAGGCCAAGCCTCTTTTTTCATAAGACTGGACAATCGGGCATAATTAATAAACAGTAGATGATTGAGATTGGGGGAGTAATCAATGTTAATTCAATTTAAACGTCAACAAAACCGTTTAGAGCCTCTGAATCTTACTCCTCATAAACCTCAATCAATTAATAACATCACTGAACAAACTAATAGTAGCTTCGTTGAAGAAATATTAAAAGAACTTAATGAATTGATCGGATTAGAAAAAGTTAAATATATCTTCCATGAAATCTATGCTTTTGCCAGGATTCAAAAAAAACGCCAAGAAGAAAAGCTATATAATGAACCAATGGTTTTACATATGGTATTTAAAGGTAACCCAGGCACTGGAAAAACAACGGTGGCTCGCATTGCAGGTAAACTTTTTCGCGAGCTTGGCCTTTTACAAAAAGGCCATTTGATTGAAATTGAAAGGGCTGACCTGGTCGGCGAGTATATCGGTCATACGGCTATAAAGACCAGAGAGCAAATCAAGCGCGCTCTCGGAGGTATACTGTTTATCGATGAAGCATATAGTTTGGCCCGGGGAGGAGAAAAGGATTTTGGTAAAGAAGCCATTGACACTATGGTAAAAGCCATGGAAGATCATAAAGATAATCTGGTTATAATTCTTGCTGGCTATCCAAGTGAGATGGAGTGGTTTCTGCGCACCAATCCTGGTTTGAGAAGTCGGTTTCCCATACATATATCTTTTCCGGATTACAGTATAGATGAATTAATGTTAATCGCAGAACAAATGTTAAAACAGCGCCAGTATGATTTTACTCCTCAGGCAAAAGAGCGTTTCAAGGAGCAATTAAAAAACCTCCCCCCTACAACCATTGTTAACGGTAATGCCCGGTTAGTAAGAAACTACATCGAGAAATTGATTCGCTGTCAGGCAGTTCGCCTGGTGAAGAAAGAAATTGTTACCCGGGACGATTTGATCCTGATCACTGAAGATGACATTTATTCCGCCACCGGCAACTACTTGTAAATATTTTTTTTTGCCTTTATACTGACAATGAGAATTTCATTTAGAATAAGGTGATTATTGCATGAAATTTATTTATGGTAATACAGATGGTATTCGCAAACATCTTTTAGACAAACTCTCTCAGATAAGAGGATATCAATTTGATAAACTATTACCATATGAAATGTATCAGCAACTATTATCAATATCTGAACAGCTAAACAGGGAAATTGCTATAGGTATTAATAAAAAAGGCAAAGTGGAGTTTATCAGTATAGGTAATAGCCAGCAAGTACCAGTACCTCGAAACTCTTATTTAATCATCCATACCCATCCACAAGCAACCAGTGAATTAAGTGAGCTGGATCTTTCTTTAATCCATTCAGGTCAAACCCAGGCAATCATGGCTATTGGGTCTTTTTCAGATACAATTCAAATCGCAAAAATCGATGACAGCCATGGGCTTACTGTTGAAAAATATACTTTGCAGGACTTAGCCCAGAAGAGCCTGGATATCATCGGGGTAGAAGGTTCAAGGAAAAACAAAATAGAGGATATTGACTTAACAGAAAAAGCATTATTGATAGCTTTTGATGAAGAGGGTGCCCTTGAACTGGAGGAATTATGCAAAACAGCCGGTATTCAGGTTCTGGATTGTGAAATTATAAAGCTAAGAAAGATTCATACCGGGCTCTTTGTTGGCAAAGGTAAAATCGTTGAAATAAAGAATAAGTCCCAGGTATTACAAGCAAATCTTCTGGTCTTTGATCACGAGCTCTCACCAGTTCAATTACGAAATATCGAGGAAATTACCGGGCAGAAAGTAGTAGACCGTACTACTTTGATTCTTGACATTTTTGCACAAAGGGCCCAGTCACGAGAGGGCAAACTTCAGGTTGAACTGGCACAACTTAAACATCTGTTACCTCGTCTAACCGGTCAGGGTAATAACCTTTCCCGCTTAGGCGGAGGCGTAGGTACCCGGGGCCCTGGTGAAACTAAACTGGAACAAGATAGGCGAAAAATTAAAAAGAAAATAGTATTATTAACACAGGAGCTGGCCGAAATACAAAAACACCGTCAAAATCAACACAAACAGAGGGCAACAAATAATATTCCGCACATATGCTTAACCGGTTATACCAATGCCGGAAAATCGACTTTACTTAATCTGCTAGCCAATGCCAATGTCCTGGCTGAGGACAAATTGTTTGCCACCCTTGATACAACGACGCGCCGTCTCCAACTCCCTTCGGGTAGATGGGCTGTACTAACCGACACAGTAGGTTTTATTCGCAATTTACCTCCAGGCCTGATTGCAGCTTTTCGTGCTACATTGGAAGAGCATTTGCGTTCCGATTTGATTTTACATGTAGTAGATGCCAGTAATCCATTTGCCAGACAACATATCAAGGTCGTTGAAGCTATTATTAAAGATTTAAATTTAGAAACAATTAAACAATTAATAGTTTTTAATAAAGTAGACTTACTTAACGACCTGGATAGATTAAACATATTACTTCACGATCTTCCGTCAGATTATGTTTGCATTTCAGCCTTGAAAAAAACCGGTATTGATGAGTTATTAACCAAAATTGATTCAATTTTAAACACAGAAAATGTTTACAAAGACACCCTTTGGTTTTTCCCTTATGACCAGGCCTCCCTTATTAGTTTAATTAGAAAGCATGGTCATATCGTTGAGGAGAAATACACAGATTCAGGTATATTAATTAAGGGCAGAGTGGAAAATAGATATAGTGCCCAACTGGAAATTTATGAGAAATAGAAAGGGAATGAGGAATTAACCATGAAGGACATCAACCGTTTACACACTCAAGCACTGGAAATGATCAAACCAATAGTGGCTGAAATAGAAAACAAAACTTTTTACCAAACGGCAAAGGTTTTGGAAGCTTTTCGACACGCTCAGGTTTGCCAGCATCACTTAAACGGTACTAATGGGTATGGATATGGGGACATCGGAAGAGAAGCCCTGGAACACGTTTTTGCAACCCTCTTTGGGGCAGAAGCAGCTTTAGTACGACCACAATTTGTTTCCGGTACCCACGCTATCGCTACTGCATTATTTGCCATTTTAAGACCGGGGGATACCATCCTATTTGCTACAGGAAAACCCTACGATACCCTGGAAAAAGTAATAGGTTTTAAAAACGAGCCCGGAAGCCTTAGGGACTGGGGTATTAACTACCGCCAAATCGACCTTACCTCTGATGATAAAATTGACATATTTACCTTACAAAAACTTTTAGAGGAAGATAAGTCCATAAGAGTTGTAGCTTTTCAGCGATCCAGGGGGTATGCCTGGCGCAAATCCTTACTTCAACCAGATTTAACTGAAGCCTTTGCTCTGACAAAAAAAATTAGACCTGATGTGATTATATTTGTAGATAATTGTTACGGGGAACTGGTAGAAGGATTTGAACCAACCCAGTACGGCGCTGACCTGGTAGCTGGTTCTTTAATTAAAAATCTAGGTGGAGGTTTAGCCCCCACCGGTGGTTATATCGTAGGAAACAAGGATTTAGTAAATCTGGCAGCCGAACGTTTAACAGTTCCCGGTACCGAAGGCGAACTGGGTGCCACGGGTGATTTTTTGCGTTCCACCTTTCATGGTCTGTACCTTGCCCCCAGGATGGTTGCTGAGGCCCTGATTGGTGCAATCTATGCCGCTGCTTTATTCTCCCTGGCCGGGTTTGAAGTATCTCCTACAATAGAAGAGCCTCGCAGTGACATTATTCAGGCAATAAAACTTAACTCCGCCGAGAATATGAAAGCATTTTGCCGTGGTATACAACGTTTTTCCCCCATTGATAGTCACCTGACCCCTGAACCATGGGTAATGCCTGGCTATGATGTCCCAGTCATAATGGCGGGCGGGACCTTTATAGCCGGTTCAACTGCTGAACTCAGCACCGATGGCCCCTTAGTTCCCCCTTACATAATATATTTCCAGGGTGGTTTAAATCGCCATCATATTTTCCTGGCTGTTCAAAATGCTCTTGCCGAAATTATTGCCAGGAATTGATTGTATTCATATATTGAACTATGCTAAAATATTTATTGACCTTTGTATAATATAGGGGGTCTAAATTAGTGGATAAGTATGTAACCTCTAAGAGTAAAATATTAATAATTGATGATGATAAATTAATAGTAGCCATGGTGCAGGATCGCCTAACAAAAGAAGGCTTTCAGGTGACTGCTGCAATGGATAGTGTTTCTGGTCTGGCAGCGGTATATCAAGAAGCACCGGATCTGATTTTGTTAGATGTAATTCTTCCAGGCGGTAAAACAGGTGTGGAAATGTGCCGTATCCTCAGAAATGATACGCGGACAAGCCACGTTCCTATCATTATGATGACTTCCCGCAAGCAAACACAGGACGTGGTAGCTGGGTTGGAAGCTGGTGCTGATGATTATGTAACCAAACCCTTCGATCTGGATGAACTCGTAGCCAGAATAAAAACCCATTTGCGCCGGGCCAAGCAGGAAAAATCTTTTAATCCCCTAACAGGCCTGCCCGGAAATATTATGATAGAAGAAGAAATTAAACGGCGAATAAATGACAAGAGCCGGAAATTCGCGGTAATGTATTTAGATCTGGATAACTTCAAAGCTTATAATGATGTCTATGGTTTCCTTAAAGGTGATGAAGTAATCAAACTTCTAGCTCATATCTTAACCCAGTGTGTAAGAAACCTGGGTAATGTCGATGATTTTATCGGTCACATCGGGGGCGATGATTTTATCGCCATCACAACCCCTGACAAGGTAGATGAAATATGTCAGCAAATTATCACCCGTTTTGATGCTACCGTGCCTTTATTATACAATGCCGATGACCGAAAAAGAGGTTACATTGTTACAAAAGATAGACAGGGTAAAGAGTGCAAGTTTAGTCTGGTTTCCGTTTCTATTGCCGTAGTAAGCAATGAACATCGCAATATTGAAAACCACTGGCAGGTCTCCGAAATTGCTTCTGAGCTCAAAAAATACGCTAAGTCACAAGAAGGCTCTGTCTATGTAAAAGATCGCCGTACCAGATAGAGGAGGCAACTTATGGTTGATTATTACTGGGCCTATGTTTTGGTTATGATACTTGGTTTACTAGGAACATTTTTACCAGTTATTCCGGGCATACCATTGATCTTCATTGCTATTTTCATTTATGCCTGGAATACTAATTTTACTGTCATTAATATTGCCTGGCTCTTATTGTTTGCAGCTTTAACTGTCCTTAGCTGGCTAATCGAATATTTTGCCGGCATAATTGGCTCGAAACAGGCCGGCGTTTCCCGCTATGGTATGTGGGGATTGCTCATAGGAGGAATCCTGGGTTTTTTCTGGGCTCCAGTTGGTTTTTTAATAGGGCCTGTTCTGGGGTTACTAATAGGTGAGATACTAAGTGGAAAAGAACTTAAACAAATTCTCATTACTCTAAAAGGAGCCGCCCGGGGTTTTATTATTGGATTTCTGCTAAAACTGATAATTGCCTTAAGCATGATTGGAACGTTCCTCTGGCTAACATAAAAAATGTGAGTCTCAACTGGATAGTTGAGACTCACATTTTTCTATATAAACCAATGACTTTACCCAGGATAGAGACTTCATCCAAAATAATAGGCTTATACTTTTCATTCTCAGGTCTTAAAACAATTTTTTCTCCTTCAATAAAGAAGCTTTTTATAGTCGCTTCTTCATCGATTAATGCCACTACGATTTCCCCGTTGTGTGCAAAAGGCTGTTGCTTTACAAAGACATAATCGTTAGGATAAATACCTGCATTGATCATGGAATCACCAATTACCCGCAACATAAATATATTTCCGCCTACCGGCAATAATCCCCGGGGAAAACGAAACCTCTCTTCAATGTTCTCTACAGCCAGAATCGGCAAACCAGCAGTAACCTTACCTAGCAAAGGAACCTCAACCATATCCTTCTCAAAATAATAATCGTTATCCGGTTCGTTAACAACAATCGCTCTAGGCAAGGCTGGATCGCGGCGAATATAACCCAGTTTTTCCAGTTGATTCAAATAATTATGAACCGTGGAGCTGGAACTGAACCCAACTGCTTTACCAATTTCCCGAACAGATGGCGGATAACCTTTTCTTTTTATCTCCTGTTTAATAAAATCCAGGACAGCTTGCTGTTTAGCATTAAGCTTATTATCCATAATGCACCTCCATCTCTCTTTTAAACTATTATACAGCAATTTGAATAGATTGCAAACAATAGTTCGCAAAAAAGAAAAACTTTTTTAAATCTTAGAAAGGATTATGGCAACTATTGTAGAATTAAAAAGGTGGGGTGAGGAGTATGTCAGGAGTAAGAGTGGCAATAGTAGGAATGGGGCAGGGTGGAAGCGCTATTTATCAAGTGTTAAAAACCATTGAAGATTGTGTCATTGTAGGTGTCTGTGACATAAATGAAGATGCTCCGGGTCTGAAATTGGCTCGAGCAGATGGGGTTCCTATTACCAACAATTTCTATGATTTTTTGGATACCATTAATATTGATGTTTTAATCGAAGCTACTGGCAAACCATTGGTCCAGGAAACCATTCGTAAACTTAAACCACCTAGTATGGCGGTTATGGATGCTCAAGCAGCTGATCTAATGATGCTTGTTGTTAAAGCAAAACAAAAACTGCTGGAAGAAAAGAAACAATTGCTGGAAATAAAAAGAATTAAAGGGGAAATGGATGCTATTCTGGCCAGTGTTCAGGAAGCTATTGAGGTAGCAGATATCAATGGATATATCAAATATGTCAACCCTGCTTTTACTAAAATCACAGGTATTACCGCAGAAGAAAGAATCGGCCAGAACATTTTTTCCGCCTCACCCGATGGTGCCCTGGCTGAATGTTTGCGAACCAGGAAAAATATTTATGGCTGGCGTACCAAAGTAGGAGGTACCAATGTCGAGGTTGTATCCAATGCTTCGCCCATTATAATAGATGGACAAATGGTTGGTGCAGTTGTGGTATTTAACCACTTAACAGACTTCATGAAAGTGATGGAAGAATTAAAAAGAAGCACATCAATAATTGAAAACCTGTATGATCGCTTAGGTCAAATTACAGGCTCTAAATATACTTTTGATACAATTATAGGCAATAATGAGGAATTGAGAAAAGTAATAAATATAGCAAAAAAAGCTGCCCTGAGTAATTCTACAATTTTATTGTTAGGAGAAAGCGGAACTGGTAAAGAGTTATTCGCTCACGCTATCCATCAATATAGTCTTCGGAGAGACAAACCCTTTATTAAAGTCAACTGTGCTGCTATACCAGATAGCTTGCTGGAAAGTGAGTTTTTTGGCCACGAAAAAGGAGCTTTTACCGGTGCAGTTAAGACAAAACTGGGTAAATTTGAACTGGCTAATGGAGGAACAATTTTTCTAGATGAAATTGGTGATATGAATTTATATTTGCAAGCGAAACTCTTAAGAGTTATACAGGAAATGGAATTCGAAAGAGTTGGTGGCACTCAAACTATCCAGGTTGATGTTAGAATAATTGCAGCAACCAATCGAGATTTAAAGGAACTGGTTCGCAAAGGTACCTTTCGGGAAGATCTTTATTATCGCCTGAATGTAGTGGAAATAACTATTCCGCCATTACGCCAAAGAAAAGATGATATCATCCTGATTGCAAATTCATTAATAGTCAAGTTTAACCGTAAGCTGGGCAAAAAAATAAAAGGCCTTTCTAAACAGGCAGAGATAATCCTGGAATCCTATGATTGGCCTGGAAATGTACGGGAACTTGAAAACGTGATTGAACGGGCCATGGTAATAGCTGATGAAGATTTAATTACTCCCAAACATCTCGTCCAGTACTTAGAACCTGTTTCTACCACTGCAACTCTGCCAATTGTTGAAGATCTTATACCTTTTGATGAAATGGAGAAAATACTGTTAAAGAAAGCCTTAGAGCGATTTGGTAATTCAGTTGAGGGCAAAAAAATGGCGGCAAAAGCCTTAAATATTTCTTTAGCTACCTTATATAACAAATTGAAAAAATACCAGTTATAACCCGTATATGCGGGTTTTCTTCTTTTTAAAATTTAAAAAAGATCAAACCCGTAATTTTCTTTATTTTAGAACAAAATGTGTGTTGTATACGTCAACAAATTTATTTTGCAATTGGCATCATTTTTGCAATAAACAAAAAGAAAACAAAAGGAGGTAAAATCCTAAATGACAATCAGAGAAATCCATGTGGATGAAATTAGGCTTGCAGTAGCAAACCTGGTAAAAGAAGCAAATTATTTTTTGCCTGAGGATGTAGAGAATGCCATAAAAAAAGCTACAGAAACAGAACAATCTCCAAACGGAAAAGAAATCTTGAATTTATTATTACAAAATGCACAGATTGCACGAGAAGAACAAATGCCTATCTGTCAGGATACCGGATTTGCTGTTATCTTTGTAGAGTTAGGTCAGGATGTTCATATCACAGGTGGTGACCTGATTACTGCCATCAATGAAGGAGTAAGATCGGGATATGTTGAAGGTTATCTACGGAAATCTATAGTCGGTCATCCTCTTGAACGGGTTAATACTAAAGATAACACTCCGGCAGTCATCCATCTTGAGATTGTACCAGGAAGCCAGCTTAAAATAGTGGTCGCTCCTAAGGGTGGCGGTAGTGAAAACATGAGTGCCTTAAAGATGTTAAAACCAGCAGATGGTATAACTGGAGTAAAGAAATTTGTCCTGGAAACTGTAAAAAATGCAGGTCCAAATCCTTGCCCTCCGATTATTGTCGGAGTTGGAATTGGTGGCACCTTTGAAAAATGCGCCTTATTGGCCAAAAAAGCTTTATTGAGACCTGTTGGTAGCAAAAACCCCGATAAAATTGCCGCAGAATTAGAAGAACAATTATTACAGGAAATTAACTCAAGTGGCATTGGTCCACAGGGACTGGGGGGCAAAATTACTGCTCTAGCAGTTCATATCGAACTATATGCTGCCCATATTGCTAGTTTACCGGTAGCAGTTAATATTAACTGTCATGCTGCCCGCCATAAAGAAATTGTTCTATGAGGAGGTAAATTATGGCTGAGATTATAATTACACCACCACTTACCGACGAAATGGTTGAAAGCCTGAAAGCAGGTCAACAAGTATTAATTACAGGTTATATCTATACCGCGCGGGACGCAGCTCACAAAAAGTTGGTTGAATTAATCGATAAAAACGAACCCCTGCCCATCGAGCTGGAAGGTCAGATTATTTATTATGTCGGTCCTACACCTGCAAAACCCGGACAGGTAATCGGATCTGCTGGGCCTACTACCAGTGGAAGAATGGACGCTTATACACCAAAACTCCTTGAAAAGGGTCTGAAAGGCATGATCGGCAAAGGACTCAGGTCCTCTGCCGTGAAAGAGTCAATTATCAAAAATAAAGCGGTATATTTTGCTGCCATTGGGGGCGCAGGAGCCTTGCTGGCAAAATGCATTAAAAAAGCGGAAGTAATAGCTTATCCTGAACTGGGGGCTGAGGCAATTTATTCTCTTTATGTAGAAAACTTTCCTGTAATCGTCGTTAATGACTGCTATGGTAGTGACCTTTATGAATTAGGAAAAGAAAAATATGCAACAAGCTAAAGGAGGCATAATTCATGAACATCTATGAAAAAGCATTAGAGTTGCACCGTAAACACATAGGAAAGATTGAAGTTATTTCTAAAGTGCCAGTCAATAATGCTGAAGAGCTAAGCCTGGCTTATTCACCCGGTGTAGCAGAACCATGTCGCGAAATCAGTAAAGAACCGGAGAAGATCTATGAATATACTGCTAAAGGCAATCTAGTTGCAGTAGTTTCCGACGGGACCGCAGTGTTAGGTTTGGGAGATATTGGGCCTCTTGGAGCAATGCCTGTAATGGAAGGAAAAGCTGTATTGTTTAAAGAATTTGCCGGCGTAGATGCTTTCCCAATTTGTTTAAATACCAAGGCCCCTGATAAAATCGTGGAAACAGTAAAATTACTGGAACCTACTTTCGGTGGAGTAAATCTGGAGGATATCGCAGCTCCAAATTGCTTTATCATAGAAGAACGGCTAAAAAAGGAAACAAACATTCCTATTTTCCACGATGACCAGCATGGTACAGCCATTGTAGCAGCTGCCGCGATTATCAATGCATTAAAAGTTGTAAATAAAAAGATTGAAGAAATAAAACTAGTAGTCAATGGTGCCGGTGCCTCTGCCATCGCTTGTACTAAACTGTTAATGAGTTTAGGTGTGAAGAATATTATTATGTGCGACAGTAAAGGTCCCATTTACAAAGGTAGAAAAGAGGGGATGAATCCCTATAAAGAGGCCATAGCTGAAAAGACCAATCAGGAAATGGTGACAACGTCCCTCCGTGATGCTTTAAAAGGCGCAGATGTCTTTATGGGCCTTTCCAAAGCAAAACAGGTTGATGTAGAGATGGTAAAATCCATGGCCCCCAATCCGATTATCCTGGCAATGGCTAACCCCGAGCCTGAAATCATGCCGGAACTGGCCAAAGCCGCAGGAGCAGCAGTGATAGGAACTGGCCGTTCTGACTATCCTAACCAGGTGAACAATGTTCTGGCATTTCCTGGCATCTTCCGCGGAGCATTAGATGTGCGGGCAACAGATATTAATGAAGAAATGAAGCTAGCTGCTGCTTATGCTATAGCTAATCTGATTGCTGAAGCTGAGCTTTCACCTGAATATATTATACCTAAACCTTTTGATCCCAGAGTTGCACCTGCAGTAGCTGCTGCTGTTGCCCAAGCCGCTATGCAGTCAGGTGTTGCAAGAATAACTGTAGATCCTCAACAAGTAGCAGAAAACTGCAAAATGCTAGTTGAAAAAATTAAGAATCGAAAATAAGTAAAACAGGGGAAATACCCCTGTTCTTATTTTTTCCTGATTTTAAGTTGAGTACCAATACTAACTTTAGCAGGATTTATGATTTGATTGTCCTGCATTATCTGAACAAATTCAAATCCAGAGCCATAAAACTTCTTGCTAATTTCCCATAAGGAATCACCACTTTTTACTGTGTATAAAAAATATTCTGGTTGAATTTTAGATTGAATAGTTTTAGATTCCTGTTCCTGTTTTATTTCTGAACTGTTAGCCTTTTTTTCTATAGGAAAAGGATCCCCAATTTCTTCTTTATTAATTTCTTCTCCTGGCAATGAAACAGGCCTTTCTGTGACCGGTTGTTCTATTTTTCGCATAACTGGGTATAAAAAGGCAAAAATTATAGTAAAGAAAAGAGCAACCATTAATAAATACTTGTAATAAAAGGCAAAATTACTATCTTCAGGTGAATGGCTCAATGGAACAGGGCCTTGCCTGTGCGGTTTACTGTTAACTTGATTGATTTGTTGTGTTAGGGTATAATTTCCATCTTCTTTTAAAGAAAGTACAATCACAGTTGGAACATTTATGTATTTAGTAATATCAACAGCCTCATGTTCTGAGCCAGATAATTTTACCCAGCCCAAGACTTCCACCTTATTTTCATGACTGAAGGCTAAAATTTTTTTCCATTCTTCAGCCGGAATCATGGCTTGTCCATGAATTGTCGACTTTAGCTCTGCCCACAAATAATTAGTAACACGTTTAGCATGTAAATCACCAAAAAGAATCGCAATACCTTTATTTTCCCGGTATAAATTTTTTAAATCAATATCAATAGTCCATTCAATTGAAGCCATAAAAATACCTCCAAAGGAAGGGGTTTTGATGACTCGGCAATTCTGGCCAATCAGTAATTGTATAATATCAGTGGAAGATAAACAGTTAAATTATCCCGTTGATGTGTTTCAAGCCTATTACTTTAAGGCTGCCCCCAAATACATAGTAGGGATTATCGATAAATGGATTAAAGGCAAGGATCTAACAGAAAAAGACTATTATCAGTTAATAAAAAAACTCTTTAGTTTCAAGCCCAGAAAAAATACATTGTCTGCTAACAGTATAGAGAACCTATGTGGCGTTTATTGGGCTAATGGTTGGATGATAATTGAGGAAAAAAAATACGAAATTGAAAAACTCTTTATCAGATACTGTCTGGGAAAAATACTGGATGAACATACCTGTCCCTTGATAAATAAATATTTTCCCCAGCTAAACTTTAACTGGGAGCTATACCCATTACCAGAAGGCGAAGAGCGAAAACTATTATTACAGATAAAGATCGCTTTCATGTTCTCTCTTTACAATTATATCAACTATTATGAATCTAAACCAGACAGAATAGGGGGATTCCTTAACTATTTCTTACCTGAGATGGAAAAAAGGCTGGTTTTTATCAACCAAATTTGGCTTAAACATGGAGAAAGTATCGAATATATACCGATTTTTGAAGATGATTTCAGGCATTTCTCATTAGAACAAGAACAATTTATATCTAATGTTATTTCTAATATCTTCATTAATGAATCAACTTCGAGCCAATTAAATAAGATCATCGAAGAAGCCCTAATACAGCAAGCCAAAATGGCGATTGAAAAGCAAGAGCCTCTAAACCTTCAACCATTAATTATAAAAGTTGTTAGCTTGCAGAAAAGTAAAGAATTTTTGCAAACAGCCTTGCTCTGCTATGAACATGGATATTATAATTCAACTGTGAACAGGTGTTATTACGCTATGTTGCGCTGCGCTAGAGCTTTATTATCAACTATAGGTCACGTCAAGCCCTGGAAAGGGAAAAGCCTGCGTTCCATGGAGTCCCATGAAGAAATAATTGAAATGATCGAGCTTAAATTAATTAAAGAAAGAAATTTACTTCCTGAAAGCAGCTTACAGGATTTTAAAAAAGTTCTTTTTTGGCGTATGCTAGCTGATTATGCTGAAGAAGAAGTGAAAAGTACCCAGGCTTTTAATATGTATAAAAAAGCCAGCAAGTTTTATAAAGATTGCCTAAATGCTATTGCAAAAATCGGAGGTATTAATTAATGTTATTATATTTTCTCATTAATAGACCCTGTGAGTTGAAGCTTGTTTTAGGGGATCATTTTTTCGAAGTCGCCCGAACTAAACCTGAATTTATAGATGAATGGGAAAGTTATTGTCAAGAATGCGGAGCTAATTTTTCCTATTGTACTGCTGGATGCTGTGGATGGATTAAAAATAGTATCGATTGCCGAAGATTAATAAAACTAGTTACGGATATGCGTAAACCTCAGCTGCTATGGGAGATTTTTAACTTTTACGAACAAGAGATTAATCCAGAACTTTTTTGGGATATAGTTTTACCCTATACAACCAGTGATAATGTTTTATCAGTTTTGGCTGATTTCTGGCAGCTAGCCAAGGAAAAAAATTTATTGCCGTTAGAATGGCATGCCCTTGCCCAGGCCTTTCAAACGGCAACAGTATTAAACGAAGAGATTATTGTTTTTCGCTAAATTCACTTTCCGGGTTTGTTAATAATGGGTTTAAAGCAGCTGATTGTTTTAGTTTTTCTTTAACAACATGGGTATAAATTTGTGTTGTAGATAGATCAGCATGACCAAGAAGCTCTTGAATATCCCGTAAGGGTACCCCCATGGAATGGAGTAACGTTGCACAGGTGTGGCGCAAGGTATGAGGAGTCACTTCAGAACCAAGTCCTGCTTTTCGTGCCAGAGTTTTAATTAAATTATACATTCCTATACGTGTAAAAGGTTTGTTGTATTTCGTTAAAAAGAGGTAATTGGTGCTCTGGGGACCTCTTTCGCTAATATACTCCTGCACTAACTGCAATGCTGGCCCTATTAATGGTACAATCCGATATTTCCCGCCCTTACCATAAACCGTTATTTCTCCGGCTTCAAGGTTGACATTTTCCAGCTTTAGGTTAATTAATTCCGAAATTCGCAATCCACACGTGAGAAATACATATAAGATAGCTTTATTTCTTTTTATGTATTTAGTTTCTTCAGCACTGGCCAGTATTTTCTGGCTTTTGACTGTGGATAAAAACTTAGGCAATTCCCGGCGTCTGCGTTCCGTGTAGCCCTTGATACGCAAGGTAGGATCCAGGGGAATAAACCTTTTAAATTCTAGGTATCTAAAAAATGCTTTGAGGGAAGCGATCTTACGAGCCAAGGTACTTTCCTTAACGCAAAGATTATCAGTTAAGTAGAGGATATATTCTAGAATAAGTTCAGAATTGATTTCCTCAATTTTAGAGATTTGCTTGGTTTCAAAAACCCAGCGAAAGAACATTTGAATATCACTCATATAAGCATTTACTGTTGCTGGCGATTTTTTGCGGCTAACACCGGTTTGACCTAAACGTAAATGAACAGAAAAAGATTCCAGCAAATTATCTAGATCGGATATTGTAGCCGTTAACAAAGTAAACCCTCCATTTTCTTTATACACCTATACATAAGACACATTATGTATAGGTGTATCTATCTGTTTTTTATTTCCCCTCGATTTGACAATAATATGTATCCAGCAATGTTTCAAGCTCCTGGTTAATTTGTTCTAATTGCTGTATAGCTTGATCTAGCCGAAGTAAAAACTCCAATAAGTTCCCCAGCTCAACCATATCCAGGTTTGTCAAATGATTTTCTGCCTGTTTTATTAACTTATAGACATTAATGCCATCATTATAATCAGAAAGGTCAATTTGTGCCTGACAAAAATCATTAGCCTCAATCTCAGTGATTAATGTTTTGGCTCGAAATAATTCGCTACTCAATTTGCTAACTTTGATAATTAATAAAGATAGATTTTCTTTTTCCTGTAACAAGGAACGCAACTTCTGGTGGTTTCTTTCCAGTACAATTTCGGTAATTTCTTCACTGGATGCAACCCGTACTTCATTGTGAACTCTGATGTAGACCTTATCCCTGACTAAATGCAAGTAACCTTGACCCCGTTCGACTCTTATTACTAGAACCTCTTTATCTTTTACCTTTGCTTTATAGATATCAGGCTTTAATGGAGGTGAAATAATATCCCTGCACAAATTAATAATTCTTTGCTCCAATAGATCATTGCTCTTAAAACCTACTACCTGTCCATCATCATCGACTCCAACCAGTAAGTAACCTCCATCTGAATTGGCAAAGGCTGCCAGGTCTTTCGCCAGCTCAAAATGCTGGGTAATTCTGGGCTTGTCTGCCTCTGGCAAAAATAACCCCCGCTTAAAATCCACGTGATTATTTTCACCGGCACTTATCATTGCCATTATTTGTTTAGCAGTCAAAGGTTTCATATTTTACACCTACCACAAGCCAGTTCCTCAAGCTTTTGTAACTGTTGTCTGGTTCCAATGGCAATCAAAATATCTCCTGATTGCAGTAATTCTTCAGGGCCAGGGTTCGGTTTTAGTTTGCCTTCCCGCTGGATTGCAACAACCATGGTCCCCGTTTTTTCTCTGATTCCACTATTTTTTAAATCCTTATTCACCAGAACTGAGCCATCTGCAATTAATAACTCCTCTATTTCCAATTCAACATCTTCTACACAGACCAGAGTATCTACGAAATCCACAGAAGCCGGTTTTATAATGGAAATGGCCATCCGTTGTCCGCCAATTATCGCCGGTGAAACTACCTTATCTGCACCTGCTCTATATAATTTTGCTTCCGACTCCTTTCTCTCTGCTCTGGCAACAATCGTAATGCCAGGATTGATTTCTTTTGCAGTGAGAGTAACAAAAACATTGTTTGCGTCCCCGGGTATGGCACTAACTAGTCCTTTGGCCCGCTCAATCCCTGCTTTTCGCAAAACCTCTTCCATACTGGCATCCCCAAGAATCGCCAGAACCCCTTCCTCCAGCAAACTATTGAACAGATGTTCTTTCTGTTCAATAACGACAAAAGGTGTCCTTTCTTTTTTGAGCCTTTCGATTACTTGTTTCCCTACTCTACCTGCACCGCATACGATGATATGGTCACGTAATTTGGCTATTTCTTGTTTCATTTTTCTTCTCCCCAATAAATCAAATAAATCCCCTTCAACAATAAGCGCCCCGATAAGCCCCAGGGCATAAAGGATTAGTGCCAGCCCAGCATATGAAAGAAAAATGGTAAAGTATGTACCCGGCACTGATAATGGTTTAACCAAACCATATCCCACTGTAGTTAATGTAATTGTAGTCATCCAAAGGGCATCTCGCAGGGAATAATCCTCAATTAACATATATCCGATGGTTCCTAAAAAAATACTGACAAATATCATTATTATTGCTTGTTTAAGCCTTCTTCCCGCTTCCACAGGATAACACCTTACCTCGCTAGTAAAACTGGCCCTTAAAGGGCCAGTTTACTGAAGATATTCTTTACTGCCAATACTGAAGGAGAATCTGCTGGCAATTCAACCAGTGGCTTACCTGCCAGATCATAACGGGCCACTACTTCATCATAAGGAATGGTTCCTACAACCTCTAGTCCGGTAGCCTCAATTTCCGGCTTTAATTCCTCGATTCCAGTTGGTAAAACTTTTGTAATAACCAGATAGATATTTTTTACATTAATACCTACTGTTTTAACAATATCAAATACACGGCCCGCTGAACGGATGCCCCTAGCTGATGCATCACTGACAACAAAAAGATAATCAATATCTGTAACCACTCTTCTGGCTAAATGTTCCATACCTGCTTCATTATCAATTACCACATAGTCATAATTCTGTCTCAGGTTTTCAAGATATTTACGCATTAAGTCATTGGGATAACAGTAGCACCCACTCCCCTGAGGTACCCCCATAACCACCAAATCCACATAATCGGTTTCATTCAATACCTGGCTAAGGCGATACTCTACATAGACATCTTTCGGCATTCCCTCGGGAATAGCTTTACCACCTTTTACTTCATCCAGAATATCTGCGATTGATGCATGCACTTCAATACCGAGTGCTTCATTTAAATTGGAATTAGGGTCGGCATCAACAGCCAGGATTGCACCTTTATTTGCTTCTACCAGTTGTTTAATGAGTAGGGCTGTAAAAGTAGTTTTCCCGACTCCGCCTTTTCCTGCTACAGCAATTTTCATAATTTCTCCCACTCCCTTTGTTTATATATCTCTATTTTATCTTATAGTTGGGATACAAGTCAAAGAGTAAATTTTTTATTAAATCTTTCACCTGCATATTCAATAATTTTACAGCATAAATCCTTATAAGACCACCCTATTGCTCGAGCGGAATCTGGAAATAGACTAGTTTCAGTCATACCCGGAATTGTGTTCACTTCCAGAATATAGGGCTGAAAATTATCATCTATAATGAAATCAACCCGAGAAAGTCCGCTACAACCAATAGCTAAATGAGCCTGACAGGCTAAGTCCTGCACTTTTTCAATCACTGATTTAGGTAATTCTGGCGGAATGACATGTTCACTAAGCCCGGCAGTATATTTGGCCTGGTAATCATAAACAACCCCGGTTTTAGAAATAATTTGGATCAATGGCAAAGAAGTCACCTCATTATTACCCAGCACAGGCGCTGTTACTTCCTTACCCTTAATAAATTTTTCAATTAATATCTCCCTTTCAGGGAACTTAAAAGCTTCCTCTAACGCATTTTCAAGCTCATCTTCCTGCCAGACGAAATATATGCCAATGGTGGAGCCTTGGTTAGGAGCCTTAACTACAAGCGGTAAACTAATTTCATTTTTTATTTTCCCTAAAACTTCCTGTCTATTTTTTCCCCAATGGTAACGGGACACTGAAACAAAAGGAGCTGTAGGTAACCCGGCCTGCATTAATACCTTTTTACTCATTATTTTATCCATAGCAATAGCGCTAGCCAGAACTCCTGATCCGGTATAGGGTATGCCCAGTATTTCCAGCAGCCCCTGGATTGTTCCATCTTCCCCATAAGCGCCATGTAACATAATAAAAGCTAGGTCATACCTTTTTTCAAGAAGTTTTTTGGCAACTTGCTTGTCAACGTCTATCTTATCAACTTCATAACCGGCTTCTAGCAATGCCTTATAAACTGCTTCCCCGCTTTTCAATGATATTTCCCTTTCAGACGACAACCCACCCATTAATAAAGCAATACGAATGGTCATAGACTCTGCCTCCCTTTTCAAGTTCTACATACATTATATTTTTCTGTATAGTCGGTCACAACATCATATTCAGCAGGACAAAAAAATAAAATTACTTAGAAAAAATTACCCTATAAGGAGGGGTATCTTGCGCAAACAGAGTTTACTTGGAGGGACACTAGTCTTATTTTCTTCAAATCTTGTTAATCGAATCCTGGGGTTTATCTACCAGATAATGATTGTAAGTTTAATTGGCTCACAGGGTATTGGGTTGTTTAATATGGTTTACCCAATATATATACTTGTTCTGGTTATTTCTAGTTTTGGATTGCCACTGGCGATAGCAAAATTTGTGGCCGAAAATAATCAAAAAGATCCCGCTTATTCAGTTTATATATTAAGAAAATCAATATTGATTCTGCTTATTTTTTCAACCATAATCACCGGTGCTTTGTATTTATCTCTTGATAGAATTGCACCGCTTTTCTTAACCAACCAAAACGCTTTACCAATTTTAAAAAGCCTTTTATTATCTGTCCCAGTAATTAGTGTGTGTTCTGGTTTTAGAGGTTTTTTTCAAGGTCTTCTCATGATGAATGCACCAGCGATTAGCCAGTTTGTGGAGCAAGTAGTTAGAGTTACTTGCGGTCTTGTTTTTGCATATATTTTGGTCTCCAAAAGCATAGTTTGGGGAGCTATCGGTTCCTCCATTGGAGTTATTGCCGGAGAAACCATCGGTTTTCTTGTTCTACTTTACTTTTTCTTAAAATGGTGGAAGAAAAACAAACGTTTAGCTTTATCATTAAGGAAAAACACCGTGACTACAAAAGAACTTATTCTTTTTTCCTGGCCAGTAGCTTTAAGTAAAATTGTTGCTACTGTACTATTGTCCTTTGAGGCTACTTTAATTCCGCGCCAGCTGGTTAAAGCCGGCATTAATTTAAATGAAGCAACTTCACTTTTCGGTCAATTAAGCGGTATGGCAATTCCAATTCTGGTAATTCCCAGTGTTTTAACATCCGCCTTAGCAACAACATTAGTCCCGGCAATATCTGAAGCAAATTCAGCCGGAAATATACCCTTACTAAGAGACAGGATAAAAACCTCGTTATTTTTTACACTCTTATTCGGACTACCTGCTGTAGTAATTTTTTACTTGTTTTCTGCCCAGATTTGTTATTTACTGTTTAAACAAATAAATGCCGGTGAGGCGCTACGCATTCTTGCGTTTGGAGGAATTTTTTATTACCTACAACAAACTACAACAGGTATTTTACAAGGGTTAGGACAAACTAAACGACCATTAGAAAATATGCTTTGGGGCAGCTTAGTTGAAATAATATTATTAATAACCCTGGTGCCTATTGCTGTTGATCCTTTTAAAACGGCTTGTTGGGCTATTAATGTTAGTTTTTTTATAACTGCAATCCTTAATATAGTATTTATTACAAAAGATTTAGGTTTCTGGAGTGTTATAGAAACCAAGACTATCTATTTGATTCCGGTAATTTTATTTATGGGATTTGTTGCCATGAAAATTTATCTGCTGATTTTTGTAATAATAAATTCACCTACTTTAAGTTTAATAACTTCAGTAGGCTCAGCAATAATTACATATGCTACTTTATTAATTATTTTTAAGATTTTACCCTATGAATGGTTAAATCGACTTAATAATTATTTCTTTTTCCTTAAAAAATAAAATAATAAAACAATCGAAATTATCAAGAGAATTATTTTATTTAAAATAAGAAATCGCATCTGATCAATGAATGTAACCAACAAGGCCAATATCAAAGGTAACAAAATATTTCTTCTTTTTAAT
>NZ_BDLQ01000011.1:0-11430 GCF_002049255.1 Carboxydocella sp. ULO1
TCGCTTAAAGAAGCTGTCGGAGAAATCTGCGCAGTGCAGGCCATTATCTCCGGCGAGATGCAAGTTAACGACGTGCCGCTTGCGCCATGGGTGGACCTGGAGGCCTTAAAAGCCGGAGACCCGGAGCCGATGGAAGTAGTAGTCGAAATCCCTGCAGGCAAGTCAAGGCGGGGATGGAACTACAAACCAGAAGCCCTGCAGAAGATTGTCGGCGAGGTGATGAACCAGGGTCTTCCAGGTTTCCTGGGGCACCAAAAGCCGGAAGAAGTGGATCATGCCTTCCCGACACCGGTTACTCACTGGGTAGGTGCTTTGTGGAAGGACGGCAAAGCGTACTTCCGAGGCATTGTAGATAAATCAGCCTCTGACCTTAAACGATGGATTAAGGCCAACGTGGTCCGCACGGTGAGTATTTTTGGAGTACCCAAACTTCAACAAGTGGCCGGGGAAACTCATGTAGTTGATTACAGGCCATTGAGTATTGACTGGACGCCACTGGGCAGAGCCGGAATGCCGACTGCAGTGGTGGCCATAGGGGAGATGGACGAAATTACAGGAGGTGGAGAAAAGACAATGACATGGAAGGAACTTGTTGCCCAGCTCAAGGCCATGCTGGCCAATAAGGAAGTCTCTCTTGGTCAAGTAGTTGGGGAGATGGAGTTAACTGCTAATAGTTTAGCGGGTGAAATGCAGGAGATTAAACAGGCTCTGGAAGCAGTAGAAACACTGGGCAAGGTAAAAGAAGCCCTTGGAGTTTCAGGGGAAATGGATGTAATAGCTGCTGCTTCTGAGGCAAAGAAAGCGCTTGATGAAAAAGCAAAAGCTGCATGTGAGCAACTTATCAATGAAGTGCTTCAAGAAAAGGTGGCCGGTGAAATGGCTCAGGCTCTTGTAAAGAAAATGCTTAATGTAGCCGAAAACACTACCAAAGAGCAGATTGCCGGTGAGATTGATAAACTTTTGGCTGATGAGACGGTTAAAGCGGCTTTGGGTAAATTCTACGTGGACAAACCGCCGGTAATTGGCGGTGGTAAAGAAACTACAACCCTGCGCGTTAAGCGGCAGGCTATTTAATTTTATAATTTTAACGGAGGTGGGATAAATGGCTTACACTGGTCAACCGGTACCCAGCACTGTAACTAATATCGGGTACGGCAAAATTAGTGACGGGAAGAGCGTAAAAGTGACTGTTCCCGAAAATACCACAATTGAAGCAGGTAAGTTTTATCTCCTTGACGGTTTCTTCGGCTGCGCTGTGCAGTCGGTAACTACGGGCGTCGGTCAAACAGCAGAGGTGGTCCTCAATATCGAACAGGCGGAATATGAAACGGACCAAATTAATACGCTGGAGACCTTCGCAGCAGGAAGCAAAATCTACTGGGATGCTGTAAACAAGCGGTTTACTACCACGCCTACCGGCAACCGTTTCGCGGGGATTGTGACGGTACCGAAAGACGCTAACAACGTGATCTGGTTCTGGTTCGCTCCGCAGCAGCCAGCTATTGTCCAGGCTGCGGTGGTGGCGAATGTGGCTTCGGCAGATGCTGGCGCAACTTACACTTCTGCTGAGCAGGCTCTGATTAACGAGCTTAAAACTAAACTCAACACTCTGCTAGCTAACCTTCGGGCGGCCGGAATTTTAGCTGAATAAAGCTGAATTAGGAGGTGTTTTAAGTGAAAATATATAACCAGGAAACATTAAAAGAAGTACGCAGACACGGCACCTATACCGAGAAGGTGCCTTTTGTCTTGGACGGGAAATTGTTTGAGGTGGAAAAGAAGATTGTCAACGGCGAGATGGAGACCCTGGAACTTTCTCGGCCTGTAGGTGAAATGCTGACTTCCGGTTCTGTGGAGCAGTTCAAGGATCTACTTAGAAAAGTTGTTCTGGACGTTGAATTAGGTCGTGAGCAGGTGCAGCTGCTTTACCAACCGATTTACGAGAAGATTCAGGACGCCAACCTGCCAAGGGTACTTGACGCTAAGTGGGCATTGACTGGTACCGTAATATTCACCGAACACATCGAGGGTGAAGAAGTAAAATTTGGCCGCTTGCAGGCCGAGCAGGGGCCAACAGCTCGTATTCTGACTTATTCTACTGGCTTTGAATACACAAAGGAAATGAAGGATTTCAACGAGGCTTTCTCAGTGGAAATCCTGAACCGGGCCATTGGCGAGGCTTACAATGCACTGTTGAACCATATTCACCTGTATCCGATACTGAGTTTCAATTATCCTACTGCTAATAAGACGGCTTACCAAGGTGCTACGGGAGATTCTGCATGGGTAGGAGTGTATAAGACAATTACAAAGGCTATTGCGGACGCAGCAAAAGCAAAGCGACCTGGAACAGTACTGTTGGCCTCTACAGCGGACCAAGCCAACATTGAGATGGCCTTAAGAGGCGGTCATCAGATCGAAGGTACTATCTACCCGGCCATTAGTGGTATTCAGTCCGTGATTTACTACGACGGCTGGGAGACTGTAGTTGGTAAAAAGACATATAGCTATCCCGGTGTAACTCCTGGTAAGGCATACCTCATCCGGCCGAAGCGCGGCTTCAAAGAACTGGCTAAGCAAGATTTGCGGGTCGAAGCTACCAGCGGTGACTTAAGCCGGTTAGTAGAAAGCCAGATTGTGGCTTATGCTTATCGGGGTGTCTACGCCGCTATCGAGGAAAATGTTCAAGAATTAACCTTAATTGCTTAAGGCGGTGAAGTAAATGGCACGTTGTATTGATTGCGCCCGGTTCCCATGGATGCCGGGCGCTGATTATTCTATGTTACCGCCAATGCAATGCGCTAAAGAATTAACTGCTCGCAGATGGACTATAGAAAGCGCGAATATTGAGCACAATTGCCCGTATTATGACGGGCCCGAGGCGGTGAAAGAGAATGACGCCAACAGCGGAACTGAGAACAAAGCTTCGGAAACTGCTAGACGAACAAATACCCGCAGGCGGAATTGATGCTGATACTCGCTTTTTGGATGCGGATATAGACGAACTGCTAATTGATGCTGCAAATATCTTCGAAGCCGCTGCTGCTGGATGGACGCTCAAAGCTGGGATGCTTCAGCGAGAACTTGGGCAGGTTGAAAGCTATGCTGTGGGCCAGGAACGCTACGATATGCGGAAACTCAAGGATATGCTGGATTACGCGCTGAAAATGGCCGATACTTACAGCCGTATGGCAGCAAATAGTATGGGCAGTTTAATTCTGAGAATTCAGCCGCCGGAGGTGTTGTAATATGGATTTAGTTAGCCTTCGGCGGCAGCATATATCCTGGGCAATTCAGCAGAATCCGGTGACGATAACCATCCAGAGGACCGAAAAGGTCGATATGGGTGGTTATTTTGACGAAGTACAGAGCGAATATGGCCCGTTTACTGTACGGATATTCCATCGTGGCTCTTGGGTACCCCAGGAAGTTTCAACATTGGCAGGAACAAAGCAAGTTGACAAAGGATGGGGTATGCTGGCGGATTACCAGGCCAACCTGAAGGCCGGGCCGAACGTAGTGGATGAATTTGACGCTCCAGGTCTTGGCCATTTCCGGATACTGGCTGTCTATCCGCAGATTGTCCAGGGACAAGTGGTCGGCTATCAGGCTGACCTTGAGAAGGTGAGTTAGCATGGCTTTAGGAGACCAAACAAGGGAATTTATTGAGCGAAAGAAAGCCGGCCTTTATGCACTGCTCCAGAACTGGGCTGGGCAGTTAGAAGGCTATGCTAAAACCCATGCTCCTTGGACTGATAGGACAGGACATGCGCGCCAGGGTTTACATGGCGGAGTAGATATCCGGGGTAAACAATTGGTGCTTTATCTTTCCCATGGCGTGGAATATGGCATATGGTTAGAGTTGAAGAACAGCGGGAAATTCGCTATAGTTGGTCCAACTGTAGAAGCACACTTATCACGTATTCGCAAAACAGTGATTGATTACTGGAGTGATTAAGCATGAGATCAACGATAAGACAGTTGCTTATTGCTGGTGTGCCGCAGGTCCAAGGACGGGTTTATGAACCTCATGCTGCGGGGGCCAATACGCAGAAGCCGTATTTAGTGCTTAAAGAAGGAGTACAGGATCCGGGAGCAGATTGGGCGGCATTTTCTACAGTAATTGAGGTTTGGCCCCATGTAGCGAGAACAACATTTCAACAGGTAGATGCGATTGCTAATGCCGTTATCAATACATTACACCGAGCACGATTTTCCGAAGCGGGAGAACAGTATCTTGCCGACTACATTGGTACTGCCAGCCAGGACTTTGTTGACGATGAGTGGGGTGTTATCACCCGGGGCTTACGCTTCCGGGTTTTTGCTCTGGGCTGGCTAAATGGCTTTACTTACGATCCGGACCCAGTAGCAACTCTGCGGAACTGGACAACAACAACTTTCCCGGAATTGCATACGGACCCTGCAACATGGTCTCCTACTGATACCGCTCCGGGAGTTTACTGGCGACTGATACGATTAACTCCGGTACAGTTTAACGCTGCGGTTAACTGGATAGAAGCGCTGTTTGCCGGGCATGTTTTGGCCCCCAGTGCAGCAGTAAGGCTTACCTGGGTGCGAAAACTTACAGAAGGACTGGTGAAACAGCGCAGGCTTATAATGGTTGATGGTGGCCCGCTGGAGCTATTGAAAGTTGTGGCTGATAGCGAAGCCGACCCAATACGGCGGGGACAAATACAGTTAACGGCCAGATTCGGAGTGTTACAGCCTACTGCCCAGGCCTTAGTTCTTGGTAAGGCTGTTGTAGGTGGTGCGGTTAGCGGGGAGGTGATTTAATTTGGCTAAGGAAAAAATTGAACAGGTACAAGAAGCGGTTTACAGTCGAGAAGAACTTATTGCTTCGGCTTCTTCTTTCGGTGTGAAACCGGAAGTAGTGGCCGGGGCGTTACGATTAACTGGAAAGGATAGTTTGACAAAAACAGAAGCTGAAAAAGCAATTAAAACATTCCTTGAAAGGAAGGTGTAATAAATGGCTGGTTCAGTATTTCAGGTGGGCGAAACAAAAGTGAGACCCGGTGTGTATGTCCGGGTTACGAACATCGGTGAGCCACCGGAAGCAGTTGTACCTCAAGGTATAGTTGCAGCACTTTTTAGGTCTTCCTGGGGACCTCTGGGGCAGGTAACTTATCTTGAAAATGCCGATGCGGTGACAGCTAATTTTGGCTCTACTGGTACTATTGATACGGCAATTGAAGCTTTCCGCGGCGGTTGCCGTCGGGTAGTAGCCTATCGTCTGGGAAGCGGTGGAGCTAAAGCTGCTATAACTCTTAAAGATACTGCGACTACTCCAGCAAATGTGGTAACTATTGCTGCCAAGTACGAAGGAGTGCGCGGTAACAACTTCAAAGTAACTGTAAGGGATTCACTTACTGATACAACTAAGCGGGAGCTGCTGCTTTATGAAGGAACAACCTTACTGCAAACGATTACTTTTACCAAAGGGGCCGGAGAAGCACAGGCCTTAGTCGATGCTGTAAATGCTTCCAATAGCCCCTATATTACGGCTACTAAGCTGGCAGACGGAAACGGGATTCTGGCAACAGTGACCCAGCAGGCATTAACCGGTGGCCAGGACCCGACTGTGGATGGCGCAAGCTACAGTGCAGGATTATCGGCAATAGAAGCTATTGACTGGAACGTGCTGGCGGTGGATAGCGAAGATCCGGCTACTCACGTCACAGTGCAAACTTATATCGACCGGGTACGCAATGAAGGGAAACGAATAATAGCTGTTGTGAGTGAGCCAACCAGCGTGCAACTTTCCACCAGGCTTGCCAATGCTAAGGCTTTCAACGATCCGGCTATTGTCTACGTAGCTAATGGCTTTAAGGGATCTGATGGGGTGGTCCGGGAAGGCTACAAGGCGGCAGCTAGGGTAGCAGGTATGATTGCGGCGGCCAATATCACCGAATCACTTACCCATGCTGTGGTCAAGGGTGCTACCGAGCTTGTTGGTGCGCTTACAAATGCCGAAATAGAGCAGGCTATTCAATCCGGTGCGCTGGTCTTTACCCTGTCGGCACAAAAACAGGTGCAAATTGAATACGGCATCAATACTTTTGTTACTGTCACTGCTGACATGGATGCTGGCTGGAAGAAAATCCGCAGAGTAAGGACCAGGGATAACCTCATGGACCGCATTACCGCGACCTGGGAGCCTCTGGTAGGCAAAATTACCAACAGTCCGAACGGAAGAGCAATTTTAATTGCAGCGGCTCAGGGAGTCATCAACAAGATGATTGCCGAAGGTGCTCTACTGGATGGAAAGATTTACGAAGATCCGAATAATCCTGCTTCAGGTGATTCTGCCTGGTTTGTAGTCCAGGTTGATGACCTTGATAGCGCTGAGAAGCTTTACATCGCATTTGGATTTGAGTTTGCACCCTCAGTAACACAAAGCTAATGGAGGTGTAGCATATGGCTGACGGACGCTATATTTTCAGGGACTGTGTTCCCGACGGAAATATTGATATTGCCAATGTAAAGACAGGAGATATATTGAACCGTTCCTGGTCTTTCCGGGTCAATAGCCCGCCGGAACTGCAGAGTCTACTTGATTCTGGAACATTTGACCCGCGCAACATACTGCGGGGATATGACGGCGAATTGTATGACGGTGACGGCAATTTTTTGGCTGAAGTAAATGAATGGCAGGCACAAATCAACTATGAAAACTCGGACTATCAAGCTGCTGGAAGCAAAATTAAATGGGCCGTGCCGCAAGGCTACAGCGTAACTCTCACTTTCACTGAGACGGTGATACGGGATGCAAGGTTGTTGCAAAAGGTTGTGGCCGGGCTTAATAAAGGTGAGCCTGACGCAGTGTTCAACTTCATGGGTGTCTTGCGCGGACATAATGTGTAACGGAGGGATAGAAGTATGAGCGAGGTTGAAAGAGACGAACTGTTAGAGGTCGAAGATGTAATGCTACGGGACATTGGTGGCGTCTTAGAGGCGATGGAAACTGTAACAAAATATGAAATTTTCGAGGTGGTCAGAGACGGCAAAAAGTTATTTTCCTTCCGTGTGCGGGGGCTGAGTGATGAGGAATTGGAGCGGTGTCGTGACCAAGCAACTAAGGTTGTTAAAGATCGCAGACTTGGTAGTTTGGCCGTACCGCGGGATTTCAACGCAGCAAAGTTTAATTCTCTGATGATTTATACCGCTACCCATGATGAGGATAGAAAAAAGCTGTGGGATAACAAAGAACTGTGGGCTAAGGCAGGAATTGCTACAGGCTGGCAGTTGATTGAAAAGGTTCTGCGTCGGGGCGAAAAGGAAGCAGTAATGGAACTAATTGAAAAGCTTAGTGGTTATGATGAGGATGGAGAAGCTACTGAAGAAACACTAAAAAACTTATAAAAGCAGGAGGCCGGGCCGCGCTTCTGCATCATATATTCCAGCGGCTCGGTATTACTCCTGATGAGTTTTATGCAAAGACCTATAAGGTGAGGGCTTTTATGCTGGCTTCGATGATGGTACAGTTGGAAGCTGAGGAAGAGGAAAAACGTGAAATAGAAAGGAGGGCGAAGGATGGCGGAAAGTGAGATTTATCGTGTGGAGATACCGATAATCGTTGACGATCAATCAGAAGCGCCGATCGAACGAGCCAGGGAACGGGTAAATCGGTTTCAACGTTCAGCAGAAAAAACAAATGAAAGACTACGCCGTATGGCGGCAAGGGAATATAGGTTCAGGATGACAACACTCGATAGATTGTCTCCTACGATTCAAAAAGTTCAACGCAATCTATCTTCTGTGACACGAAAAACGTGGACAATCACTTTGCAAGCAAAGGACAAAGCGACAGATATAATCAAACGCGCGATAGGTACTGTTACCAGTCCTCTCGCCCTCCTTGGCGCAGGATATGGGATTTATAGTTCGTTTGCAAAAACAATGAATTTTGAAGCGCAAATGTCTTCTATAAAAGCCTTGACTGGAATTAGTGCTAAGGAGTTGGGCAAGTTGCAAGGTTTAGCAATAAAGATGGGGGCTAATACCAAATATTCTGCTCTTGAGGCTGCTCAAGGCATAGAGGAATTACTCAAAGCCGGATTGTCGGTCAAACAGATCATGGATGGCGGATTAGAAGCTGCTCTTAATCTTGCGGCAGCAGGGGGATTAGAACTAGCTGATGCTGCTGAGATTATGTCAACTGCGATGAATGCTTTTAAAAATGATGCCATGACTGCTGCGCAAGCTGCAAACATTTTGGCAGGAACAGCAAACGCTTCGGCAACATCTGTTCAAGAACTTCAGTATTCTTTGGCAATGGTTTCTGCTGTAGCTTCTGGTGTAGGCATGTCCTTTAGAGATACTAACGTTGCTTTAGGGCTTTTTGCTAACAATGGTTTAAAAGGCTCTGATGCAGGTACAGCTCTTAAAACTATGCTGATGAACTTAATTCCACAGACAAAACAGCAAATAGAAATGTTTAAAAAGTTGGGGCTGATAACTAAAAGCGGAACCATTGCCTTTTTTGATACAAAAGGCAAGCTGAAGTCGTTGGCTGATATTGCTGGTTTGCTTAAAACGCGGCTAAAAAATCTTAGCCAGGCCCAGCGAATGGCGGCCCTGGAAATTATGTTCGGTTCAGATGCGATTAGGGCGGCCAACATCCTTTTTAAAGAAGGTGCTGAAGGGGTTCTAAAATTTACGAAAGAAATGAGCAAAGTTACAGCTCTTGACGTGGCAAAGGAAAAAATGAATAATGCAGCGGGGGCTGTGGAGCAGTTTCGGGGTGCAGTTGAGACGTTACAAATCAGTGCACTCATGCCATTGATGCCTCTTATTCGCGAGTTTGCGCTTTGGGCAGCAGATATGGCCGAAAAGTACACGCCGCAAATTACTAAAAAGTTTGAAGAAATGAGCAAGAAGATTAAGCAGTCTTGGGGTGCTATTTCGGCAGACCCTGCGTTCCAAAAAATGGACTTTGGCGACAAAATAATATATATTCTTAACCTTGCTCTGGATAAGGTCAGTAAGTGGCTTGACGGAGAAGGTGGGAAAAAGGTTCAGACGGTGTTTGCCAAAATAGGTGCAATTGCAGCCAAGGCATGGATTGAAGGACTTGAAGGTATGGTACAGGCTTCTGTTAGTTCCTTTGCAAGCGGCAACATTCTTGGCGGTATAGGTATGCTTGGTTTGGCCTCAGCATTGGGTTTAGGATTACTGGTCCGAGGAACTATCGGCGCAGGTAAGGGACTGTTTGCTGGTGGCAAGTGGATGATGGAAGGCATTGATAAATTAATGACATCACGTGCTGCCGCACGAATAGCTGCGCTGGAAAAAACAAATCCTCTTGCAGCTGAAATAATCAGGGGGACTTACGGAATAGGGAAAACAACAGCTCCTGCCACGAAAGCAGCGGCCGCTTCAGCAAAGGTTGTAAAAACGACAACTCCTGCAGCCACTACTGCTGCTCAGGTCGCTCAAAAAGGCTGGGTAAGAACGGCAAGCGGGCTATACATTCCTGCCGAAACAGTACGAGTTGCAGGGGAAGCGGCTGAAGAGGTAACTGCAATAAGTAAAGGGGTTGGGAAAACAGGGTTTTTATCTAATATAAAGATACCTGGGTTTGTTGGCAAAGCCGGAAAATTTTTGGGTAAGGCAGCTCTTCCTCTGACACTTATAACTGAGGGAATTGAAATATTACGCGCCAGAGACAAAGTAAAAGCGACTATTCAGGGGATTGGAGGTTTGGGCGGTAGTTTTGCAGGAGCAAAACTTGGCGCAATGATAGGAACAGCTATTGCTCCTGGAATTGGTACAGCAATTGGCGGAGCGTTGGGGGGGATTGGTGGATATATTGTTGGACACTGGCTTGGGGGTGAAGCTGTTAATGTAGCAAGATTTGGGACAGTTAATGCACCAATTTCAAACGTTCCTGTTAAAAGTGCTGTACCGAGCAAAACTCCGGTAGTAATACAAATACAGGCAACAAGTAAACCGGTTTATAATATTACGACTGCTGTTAATGCTCAGGACGTGCTTAAAATTATCAAAAATAACGAAAAGACAATTGCTGACCAACTTTCGGACGAAATCGGAGAAAAACTTGCTTCTACTTTTAACAATATACCCCTTACCCCGGTCTGGGCAAAATGAACTTTATTAGGATAGATTTTACAAAATGCCTCTATCATGGGCGTGGAGTCAATAAAAAGCTCCTTTTTGGGCTTCCATTGTATAAATTCTAACCTATTTTAGCAGGAAATACCTGCCTGTATAGCGAATAATTATTAAAAATATTCATGGAGGTATCTTATATGGGCAGGTATAATGTTAGCAAGCAAGTGTCATTTATTCTCATTATGATGGTGTTAATAGTGATGATTACTGGATGCAGTTCAGCCGAATTTAATAAAGCAATGGAAAATGGAAAACAAGCATTATCGGAAGGTAAATATGATGACGCAATAAAATATTTTCAAAAGGCGGTAGAGCTAAAACCAAATAGTGAAGAAGCAAAAAAAGCCTTAGAGGAAGCTATAAAAAAGAAAGATTTTAAGTCGTATATTAAAACTGTTGCGCCAACAATGCAAAGTATTTTAGAAATATCGACGAAATGGGATTCATTACGCCAGCAATCAACTCAGGGGGTAATTACTGATATTGAATTCGGAATGCAAACAATGGATTTAGCAACTAAGATGCGACAAACAGTAGAAGAACTTGAAAGTATATCTTTAAATTTAAAAGAACCTCTAAAAAGCATACATGAATTACTAATATCATCTGCCGAACAAAACGTAAATGGCCTTACAGAAGTTATTTCAGCAATAGACCAAGGCGATTACTCGAAAATCACATCGGCCAATAATTATCTTTCAGAAGCTAGAAAATATGAACGTCAATATGTAGATAAGTTGCAAGAATTAGCTAAAGAAATTGGGATTGATTTAAATGAATTGCTACCGAATTAAAGGAGAGGAGAAAACATGGAATTCTACCTCACGGCTCCTGATGGGAGCCGTATTCATTTACCAGTAACCCCGGAAAAAATTACTGTCCAAACTGAAAGCAAAATGGAAACTTTTGAAGTAATAAGTCTCGGGAAAATAGACATTCCACGAGGTCGCGTATCAATGCGCATAAGCTGGGAAGGGTTCTTCCCTGGCGAAGCAAGGAAAAATTCTCCTTTTGTGATTGACTGGCGTCCTCCCAAGGAAATGGTAGAGATAATCTCCCGGTGGAAAGATAAGGGTACAAAAGTACGACTGCTGGTTACCGAAACACCGATTAACTATGACTGCTATATTTCTTCATTTGAACATACCTGGGGCGGTGGATATGGTGATTGCCAGTACACTATAGAGCTTGTGGAAGCCCGGGAATTAGTGGTATATACTGAGTCCGAGAAAAAAAGTAAACAGCAGTTATCAAAGAAACGACCTTCACCGCCACCAT
>NZ_BDLQ01000012.1:0-63120 GCF_002049255.1 Carboxydocella sp. ULO1
GCTATGAAATATGATATCAAGTTATATATTAATAAATTAATTAAATTATATATAGGAGAGGATGATTAGTGATAATAATGGATTCATATAAATTAATCAATAAAATAAAAAACATTAATTTTATAGATTTTTTAATTCGCAGAAACCCAATTTATTATAGTTATTCGATAAAATTACTAAACCAATTAATAAATTATAATTATGAAGAAAGAATAAAATGGACCGAAAGACAATTGAAAAACATAATATGTGTTGCGCAGAAAAATTTTAAACATCTTGAAAAACAAGAATTTTGTAAATGGCCAATAACAGACAAAGATATCATTAATAGCAATTATTTTCAATTTATAAATAGAAATTTTCAAATACCAATAATAGCATATACAAGCGGGTCTACAGGAAAACCATTAAAATTATATAGGTCCTTAAAGTCTGTAGTATTTGAACAAGCTTGTTTAGATTTAATTTGTCGTTTACAAGGCTTGAATCCATATAAATTAAAGATTGCGATATTACGAGGGAATGAAGTTAAACCACCTGATGATAATTCATTGCCTTATTGGAAATTTGTTAGTGGCAAAAAGTTAGTCCTTTCATCTTATCATTTAAGTTTTGAAAATATCAAACATTATTATGAGATATTATTAAAATTTGCTCCAGATTGTTTGATGGCTTATCCAAGTTCTTTGGAAATGCTGTGTAAATATTTACAACAAAGTAAATATATATTAAATATACCTCTAATCATAACCTCATCAGAAGTTTTACCTGACAATGTTAGAGACTTAGCACAAAAAGTATTAGGTTGTAAGGTAATTGATTTATATGGACAGGCAGAACGTGTTGCACTTGCATATAGTGTTAAAAATAATGAATATTACTTTATTCCTGGTTATTCATATGTAGAACTAGGTTATCATAGTTCAGATGACGAAGCAGATTTTTATGAAGTTATTGGTACAAGTTTATGGAATACTAAAATGTTTTTTATTAGATATAAAACTGGAGACTTAATAAAAGTTAATAAAGGCACAGATAAAAAACAAATAGATAAAATACGGTATGGTCTAAGTCCCTTTAAAGGAATAGTTGGTAGAAAAAATGATTATATTCTTTCACCGGATGGAATTAGAATTATAGCCATTAATAATTTATTTTGGAATGTAGACAATGTTATTCGTGCACAAGTTATTCAAGATGCAATCGATAAAATTAGAATACTTGTGATTCCGGCTATTGGTTTTAATGAGAATAATAAAAAACAAATAATGGTTAATGCACGTTATAAAATTCCACAAAATATTTCCATTAAAATTCAAATAGTTAATAAGTTAGAAGTAAACAAGCAAGGTAAAGTACCATTTATTATACGGGGGCCTGAAGTACAAGAATTTGAAAAAGCAAAGAAATGAAAAAGTAAAGAGAGAACAATAAATCGAAAAGAGTGGTCATTTGATGTATAATTTGGATTGGTATAAATCACGTTTATTAGCAATGACTTTGAGTGAAGTGATGATCAGAATAAAACGAGAGGTCAAAAAATTAGCTTGGAAAAGAAAAAAGGTTTTGCAGCGCACTCAAATTGCATTAACTCATGAAGATCCTTGGCAGATGCTAGAACAACCTGCTGTTGAAGAATTCAAGGCAGAACTTAAATGTATTTCGGCAGAAGCAGATAGATATTTGGAAGGCAAGTACCACTTCTTGAATAAATGTTATGATGAACCAGTTGTTGATTGGAATTATGATAATATTAACTATATTAAAGCTCCTTTGGATTTTGCTTTTGATATAAACTATAAAGATATAAAAAAAATTGGAGATATAAAAAACATATGGGAAAAAAACAGGCATCAACATTTAACAGTTATAGCAATTGCATATGCTTTAACTAAACAAGAACAATATGCAGATCACATAAAACAACAGTTAATATCCTGGGTTGAACAAAACCCTCTTCTACAGGGAGTAAATTGGTCCAGCCCCTTGGAAATGGGCATCCGATTGATCAGCTGGGTTTGGATTGAACGCCTACTGAGGGGCTGGCAGGGGCATGATCAATTGTTTGGTCCGCAAGGGATGATGTGGGATTCGATTTACTGGCATCAGAAAGTGATATCAGAATTGTATTCAGTTGGCTCTTCAGCAAATAATCATCTGATAGGGGAAATGGCCGGTTTATATATAGCTTCTACAGTTTGGCCTTATTTTCCCGAGTCAAAGCTGTGGCAAAAAAAAGCGACTGATATTTTAGAGCGTGAGATTGAGAAGCAAACATTTGCATCGGGTCTAAATAAAGAGCAAGCTTTTTCTTATCATCTTTTTGTTTTGGAATTCTTTTTATTGGCTGGAATTGAAGGAGAACGTTTCCAACAACCTTTTTCAGCCAGATATAAATCTAAACTTTGTAAAATGATCGAAATTATTCCTTCATTATTGGATGCAGGCAAAAATTTACCTCGTTACGGGGATAGTGATGAAGGGTTAGCTGTTTTACTTCGACCCTATAATTCATCTCGGGTAGACTGGATTTTTATACTAGCCAGTATGTGGTTAAATTTTATCCATGATTGGGTAGATAAAACGACTGGAATGTTAACTGCAAAAATCATCTTACCTCAAGGAGAAACTGGTTTTTCTGGAGTATCATTCAAAAGCAAAAAAAACAGTCTAGCCATAATGGATGCAGGTTTATTTATCCTTGCTGCTAACCGAGATACATCGGGCGAAGTTTTTTGTTTATTTGATGCTGGACCAATAGGTTATTTATCACTAGCTGCTCACGGACATGCAGATGCACTATCGTTTACATTAAGTGTTGGTGGCTTACCAGTAATTATTGATCCTGGTACTTATCAGTATAATGCTGACTTATATTGGCGGAACTATTTCAAAGGTACTAAAGCTCATAATACAATAAATATTGATGATCTGGACCAATCTGTTTCTGGTGGACCATTTTTATGGACTAAAAAGGCTAATGTGCAGGTTTTGAATTGGACAGAACTGCCAAATGGCGCTTCTATTACTGCTCAACATGATGGGTACTTGCGTTTACCTGGAAGGATAATTCATCAAAGAACATTTACTTTAGATAATAACAAGATCGAAATTATTGACAGGGTTTTAGGAAATGGAAACCATAAGGTGGAGTGGAGGTTACATTTTTCACCACATTGTAAGGCTGAGATTATTGATAACCAGTGTCTAGTGAGTTGGAATAATGGCAAACTGATAATAGATTTAGACACGCGGTTAAACTGGTTATTAGAGTATGGAGGCACAAATGCAGGCTGGTATTCGGAGGGTTTTAATTTAAAACAACCTATCTATACACTGATAGGTTATCAAAATTCTATGCTACCATTAGAAATAGGTTGCAGAATAAAGGTGATAAATAGTGGGACAAGCACGGATAACAGTATTGGGAAGTATGATTGATACCTTAACAATGGAAGAAAGTCTAACACGGGTGGAATATTTCATTGAGAATAAGATATCCGTTCAGCATGTAGTAGTCAATGCCGGAAAGATAGTTATGATGCAAGAAAATAAAAAATTACGTGAGATAGTAAACAGTTGTGCAATGATTAATGCTGATGGTCAAGCTGTAGTATGGGCAGCCAGATTTTTAGGTTATAACTTGCCAGAACGGGTTGCCGGTATTGACTTGATGATGGAAATATTGAAAATGGCTAATAGAAAAGGATACCGAATTTTTCTGTTAGGAGCAACAGAAGAGATAATACAAGCTACTACAAAAAAAATATTAAACCTTTTTCCGAACATTACAATTGCTGGTTATCGGAATGGGTATTGGTCTGAACAAGAAGAGAGCCATGTGATTAAGATGATAGCGGATAGCAAGGCAGATATCCTTTTTGTGGGAATTAGTTCTCCTAAGAAGGAATTTTGGTTAGCCGAAAATATCGAAAAACTTAATGTTCCCTTTTGTATGGGAGTTGGTGGCAGTTTTGATGTAATTGCTGGCAAAACCAAAAGGGCTCCAGTATGGATGCATAAAGCTGGATTGGAATGGTTTTATCGTTTTATACAGGAACCGCGAAGAATGTGGAAACGGTATTTAATAGGGAATAGTAAATTTATTTGGCTAGTACTAAAAGAGAAGTTTTTACAATTAACTAAAATAGGAGGCCCATCATGAACATCCTTGTCACCGGCGGCGCCGGCTACATCGGCAGCCACACCGTACATTACTTGCTCCAGCAGGGCCATCAGCCCATAGTGCTGGATAACCTCAGCACCGGCCATCGCCAGGCCGTGCCATCTACCGTCCCCTTTTACCATGGCGACATTGCCAACTCTGCCCTGGTCACCTCCATCATCGACCGGCACCAGATCAGCGGCGTCATCCATTTCGCCGCTAGCAGCCTGGTGGGAGAATCCATGGCCAACCCGGCCAAATACTTTGAAAACAACGTCGTCAAAACCATCCTCTTCCTCAACACCCTGCTCAAAACCGGAGTCAAGCACCTGGTCTTCAGCTCCACGGCAGCCGTCTACGGCGAGCCGCGGCAGTTGCCCATTCGAGAAGAGGATCCTACTGAACCTACTAACGTCTACGGCCAGACCAAGCTCATGCTGGAACAGGTCATGGCTCAATATGCCAGGACCTATGATTTTCACTATGCTGCTTTACGCTATTTCAATGCCTGTGGTGCCCTGCCTGATGGCTCCATCGGCGAGGATCATCAGCCGGAAACCCACCTGATCCCTTTGATCCTGCAGGTGGCTAATGGCAGGCGGGATCACATTACCATCTATGGCCAGGATTATCCTACCCCTGATGGCACCTGCATTCGGGACTATATTCACGTCCTCGACCTGGCCGAAGCCCATTTGCTGGCCTTGCAATACCTCTGGAATGGGGGAGAATCCGGGCCTTTTAATCTGGGCAATGGCCAGGGTTTCTCCGTTCAGGAGGTCATCAGCGTCGCCCGTCAGGTAACCGGTCATCCCTTGCCGGTACAGATCGGTCCCCGGCGGCCGGGAGATCCGGCCCGGCTGGTGGCAGCAGCGGAAAAAGCCAGGCAGGTACTGAACTGGCAACCCCGCTACCCTGATCTGGCGGCCATGGTGGCATCAGCCTGGGCCTGGCATCGCCAGCATCCTGATGGATTCAAGTAGAACTTTTCATTAAGAAAGGAAATGGGAATGTTTGGACGGGGAAAATTGGTCTGGCTGGTACTGGGTTTTGGGTGGCTTCTTCTCATCTTCTGGTTTTCCAGTCAGCCCTTTGCCCTGCAGAGGGCTCTTTATTCTTCCTCCTTGCGGCATTTTCTTGCCCTGCTACCGGCACAGCTTACCTTCGTTGAAGCCGAATATCTTTTACGCAAGTTTGCCCATGTAGTTGAATATACTGTCTTTGGTTTTATTCTCTTACGGGTGCTGGGCCGCTGGTGGCCAGCTCTGCTTTTCCTGCCTTTGATTGCTCTATTCGATGAACTCAACCAGCGCCAGATCAGTGGCCGCCATGGCCGCTGGCAGGATGTGCTGCTGGACTTGAGCATTTTTTATCTTTTGGCTATATTTAATTATTGTAGAGCAAAATTCAGGCAGGAAAAAACAAAATCTAACAGAAGATAAAAAATAATACTGAGTTTTACAGGGGGGAGTGAAGAGGATGAAAGTGCGTAAAGCTATTATTCCAGCGGCAGGTTTGGGAACCAGGTTTTTGCCTGCTACCAAGGCCCAGCCCAAGGAGATGCTGCCTCTGGTGGATAAGCCCACCATTCAGTATGTGGTGGAGGAGGCGGTGGCTTCCGGGATCAAGGACATTATCATTGTCACCGGCCGGGGCAAACGGGCCATTGAGGACCATTTTGACCGCTCCATTGAGCTGGAGACTTTCCTGGAGGAAAAAGGCAAACTCGATTTGCTGAAAGAAGTGCGTTCCATCTCCGATATGGTGGATGTTCACTATGTTCGGCAAAAGGAGGCCAAAGGTCTGGGCCATGCCGTCTGGTGCGCCCGCCGTTTTATCGGCAATGAGCCCTTTGCTGTCATGCTGGGCGATGATATTGTGGTCGGGGAACCGCCCTGTCTGGCCCAGCTGCTGGAGGTCTATTACCAGACCGGGGAACCGGTGGTAGGAGTGCAACCGGTGCCTCTAGCTGATACTAAAAAATACGGGATCGTAGATGTAGAGCATAGCGATGGCCGTTGTCTGCCGGTCCGGGATCTTGTGGAAAAACCGGCACCGGAACAGGCTCCTTCCCGGCTGGCTATCATGGGCCGTTATGTCCTGACTCCGGATATTTTCCCTATCCTGGAGGCCCAGGAAACAGGGGTAGGGGGCGAAATCCAGCTCACTGATGCCCTGCGCAAATTGAACCAGAAACGGCGTATTCATGCCTGTATATTTACTGGGAAACGTTATGATGTGGGAGATAAGCTGGGTTATATCCAGGCTACGGTGGAACTGGCCTTGCGCCGGGAAGATTTGCGGGAGCAGGTGGAAAAGTATCTGGAAGAACTGGTGGAGAAGAAAAAGGTACTGTTGTAGCCTCAACTTGAGGCTATTTTTTCTGCAATTTTTGCTAGAATTCCCTGGATGTGTTATAATGCTATTATCTACTTAAACTAAAGGTAGTGATCAATATGAATCAAGATATAATTCAAAAAATGGTAAGCACCATCCGGATCAAATTTGATCCAGAGCAAATAATAGTGTTTGGTTCATGGGCCAGGGGAGAAACTGTTGAGGATAGCGATATAGATTTTTTAGTCATTATGCCTGATGAAATTCCCAATAAAAGGTCATTACAGGTAGAAATAAGAAAATCACTCAGAGGTTTTGCTGTTCCTAAAGATGTTATAGTTATGAGTAAAAGTGAAATTTCCAGATATAAAAATATCAACGGTTTAGTATATAAAAACGCTCTTGAAGAGGGTAGGATTTACTATGGAAGATAACTCACTTTTTTATATAAAATGGTTCAATTATGCTTATAAATACTTACGAACCGCAAAAGCCATTTGGCTGAGTTGTTACCGGGGGTATATGCTAGTGCTTTTTTTGAGTATGAACTTGAATGCCTCACAGAATGGTGTGTAGAAAGCCGATATCCGGGTGATTTTCCTGAAGCCACCAAAGAGGATGCAATATTGGCGATTAATATAGACGAAGCAGTTTACAATTTAGTATGAGATTTTTTTCAGAAATCTGAAACCAAGATAAATCAATACTTTTTGATGGAATAAAAAAAGACTTCACCCCATGAGTGGAAAATTTTCAAGCAACCAACCCGGAAAAATTTCTCCAAGGAGTGAAGTCACTTGTAAATTATCCAAGAAAGTCTATTTCCCTTCGAACAATTTATGGAAATAGAGATAAGCAGAAAAAACAGGAAATGCTACATGGGGGGCAAAACTAGACTCTTTCGGCAATAAAATTACATGGTTTGGTTATAAGTTGAAATTTTTCGGGAGAGGGAGGATAAATTAATGAGTATCGATCTTATAGCCTTATTTGGTCTTTCTTCTGTGGGTATAATTGTTGCTTTAGCAGGTTTTATAGCTTTGCTGACTAAACGTATACAAGATTCAAATAAACCGTTTCTTCAGGAAGAATTATTACGGAAAATTAGTTTATTGGAAAAACAGTTAGATGAAATAAATAACAAAAATAACCAAAGTTAAAGACAAGTTTTTAGGCATGGCTCGTGTCCGTTACACGTATACTTTGCTTAAGGTTAAACCTTATTACCAAGCAATTTTTTTCAACTGCAACTAATAGATCAGCTTCCCAGGCTGGGTATAGATTATGGTTGATTTCAAATCGGCATCCCTCCGGCAGAAAAATGCCCAGCTAAAATAGCCACCTGATCCAAGGGAACGCCTGCATCTATCAAGTTTTTGCCAAAAGTATATGGAGCTTGTAGAAGAGTTATTGGCACAGGTACGAAACCCTTCTGCAAATTAAAGGCATAGGCGTAGTAGTAGCCAGCTTTGTAGCAGAAGTAGGAGATATAAAAAGATTCAGCCATCCACGGCAAATTTAAAAACTGGCAGGGCTAAATCTAAAAGAAAACAGCTCAGGGAGACATAAAGGAATGAATTTCGCAAACTGCATCAGTACTATACAACAAGGAAAGGGATTCCGTATTTCTTGTTTAAAAATTAGGAGTCGGGATAGTCAGGTTAACATCCATGCGGGCATAGACCCTGAATAGAAGCATTTCTGACATTCCATATCCAGAGCAGGCAGAACGAAGGAATTTAGGGCAAAGACCCTGTGAGACATGGGAGGGTTGACGATGGAGAATATATGGAATCCCCCTGACCAGATATTGTAAAGTAAGCGGTCTGGTTGTGGCTACCTATTTTCATCCATATTTTGCGCTGCAGTTATAATACCTTATTGAAGACAGAGATAAACTGACTCTAAGCTATACCCACGTTAGAGGTATTGAAAAGATTACAACACATGCATACATAAATGCTATTGTTTTATTGGCATCAGCATTGCATTAGTAATCAAGAACTTAAATGATAAAAAATTGAAGATAAAGACTGCCTAAAATTAGTTTTTTAAAGTGACTAAAACAAAAATTCTGTTCATATGCCTATTTTTAAGTTCCTAATATTACCAAAGAAATAATACCAATAAAAATAGCCTTCATTAAGCACTGCTTTGATTAAATGTGGCAATCAGAATCGTTAAAAAGCCAATTCCTCAGTATATAAGAGCATTGCAGAAGAAAAATAATTAATAGACTCTAGCCTCAACTTGAGGCTATTTTTTCTGCAATTTTTGCTTGAAATTCCCAGAATTGAATAGAAAAATCCGCCAGAGTTTGGTATAATATTTCTAAATTAGTATCTAAGGAGGTAGCATTTTGGCAACAAAGGTTTTAGTTACCGGTGGGGCCGGTTTTATTGGCTCCCACTTGACCGAAGCTTTGCTGGAACAGGGCTATGAAGTAACAGTAGCAGACAACTTGAGCACAGGCAAGTTGCTTAATTTACCTCATAAAGGGGAAAATTTTCACAAACTCGACATCACCGCTCCCGAATTTCGGCAGCTGGTACGAGAACTCAAACCCCGTTATATCTTCCACCAGGCGGCGCAAATCGATGTCCAGACCTCCCTGGCTGATCCCATCCTGGATGCTAAAGTCAATATCCTGGGCACCCTCAATGTCCTGGAAGCCTGCCGCGAGGCAGGGGTGGAAAAGCTGATCTATGCCTCTTCCGCTGCGGTCTTCGGGGAACCTCAGTATCTGGGCATCGATGAAGCTCATCCGGTAGAACCCCTTGCTCCCTATGGCGTCTCCAAGCATACTCCTGAACATTACCTGGCCCTCTATGGCCAGCTTTATGGCCTGCGCTGGACTGCCCTGCGCTATGCCAATGTTTATGGTCCCCGCCAGGATGCCTCCGGTGAGGGCGGGGTGGTGGCCATTTTCACCGACCGCCTGTTAAAAGGCCAGGAGCCGGTGATTTATGGCGATGGCCAGCAGACCCGGGATTTCATCTATGTTGCTGACGTGGTAGCTGCCAACCTGTCCGCTCTGGAACGGGGCGATGGCGGGATCTACAACATCGGCACTGGACAGGCTACCAGTGTGCTGGAGCTTTACCGGACTCTGGCGGAGCTGTTGCGCGAGTCAGGAGAAAGGGAGGTACCGTCCTACCGGCTGGCTCCGGCCCGGCCGGGCGATATCCGCCACAGCTATTTTAATCCACAGCGGGCAGAACAGGAACTGGACTGGCGAGCCCGTTACAGTTTGCGTCAGGGATTGGAGCTGATGCTGGCATGTCTCAGGGCCGATTAGCCAGAGCAGCTGCCGGCATGGTGGTGGTCAGCCTGCTCAGCAAAGTGCTGGGGTTTGGCCGGGAAACGGTGATTGCTGCCCAGCTGGGGGCAACAGCAGCGGGTGATGCTTTCAAGGTGGCCTCCTTTATCCCGATGATGCTGTTTAACATCATCGCGGCTGCCCTGGGCAACACCTTTATACCCCTGCTAACTGAACTGGAAACCAGCCGGGGGGAGAAAGAACTAAACCGCTATGTCGCCAATGTTACCAACTCCATCACTGTTATTGCCCTGGTTTTCGCCGGGCTGGGCATGCTCCTTAATCCCTGGTTGGTGAAACTGATTGCACCCGGCTTTAAGGCCGAAACCTATCAGCTTACAGTGGAACTGGTCTACTGGTTAATGCCCTGTATTGTGCTGCTGGGCTTTATTGGCCTGACCACCGGTTACCTCAATTTCCGCCATGTCTTTGCCAGGCCTCTGCTGGGCGGGGTGGTATTTAATATCATCATTATCGCCGGCCTGATTTTGCTGGTGCCCTGGCTGGGAGTGCAGGGAGCGGTGCTGGCCTTGCTGCTGGCCTATGGCGGCCAGGTGCTCTACCAGCTGACAGTGGCTGTCAGGCATGGTTTCCGCTTTCAGCCCGTGCTGGACTGGCGGGAACCATACCTGAAGCGGATGCTGAAACTGGCGGTGCCGGTGATTATCGGGACCGCCGTCTGGACGGTGTCTACCCTGGTGGACCGCATTTTTGCCAGCTCTCTGGCTGAAGGCAGTATTTCAGCCCTCGACTATGCGGCCCGTTTGAACAGTTTCGCCCTTGGTCTTTTTGTATCTGCCATTGCCAGTGTCTATTTTCCCACCCTCTCCCGGGCCGGGGCTGCCCGGGATTGGGCTGGTTTTAACAGTCATTTGGTGCGGGCTATCAATATCAACATCTATATCATCCTGCCCATGGCAGTGGGATTGCTGGTTCTGGATCAGCCCATTGTCAGTCTGCTCTTTGAACGGGGAGCTTTTGACCGGCGAGCGACGGAGATGACCGCCGAGGCACTGGCCTTCTTGTCCCTGGGCTTGCTGGCCTTTGCCCTGCGGGAAATTTTCAGCCGGGCCTTCTATTCCTTGCAGGATACGGTAACTCCTCTGACCAATGGCATTATGAATGTTCTCCTCAATGTAGGCCTTAATGCTGTTCTGGTGAGAATCATAGGCCTGGGGGGCATCGCCCTGGCTACATCCCTGGCATCGAATCTGATGATTTTCTACCTGGGCTGGCGCTTGAAAGGCAAGGTGCCCCGGCTCAGCTACCGCCCTGTTTGGACAGCAGCAGGCAAAGGGGTGGTGGCAGTGCTGGCCATGGCCCTGGTGGTGAAAGGCTGCGACCTGGTGCTGGCCCGCTGGTGGACCGAGCACTGGGGGCTGTTGCTCCGGGTGGGGCTGGATATATTGCTGGGGGCAGGGGTGTATTTTCTGGCTCTCTGGTGGTTAAAGGTGACGGAATTGCAGGAGCTTTTAAGCTGGGCGGGAAAAAAATTAAAAATTTCCTTCTTAAAGGTTTAAACTTTATGGCTTCTGCATATCCTATATAAGGGAACTTTTATTTAAAGGAGTTGGGAGTCGTGAAAGGAAAAGGCAGAAAACTGAAAAAACTCATTCTGGACATGCAAGGTCAACTGAGTGAACGTCTGGAAGCCCTGGCCGATGAGGAAAAGAAGCTGAAAAAGGCTTTGGAATATCTGGCCAAAGGCGTTGAAATTCTGGATGAGCTGGAAGAGGCTCAGGCCAGAAAGCGGGCGCGGACGCCGCGGGCCCATGATCCCAATTCACTGGGGGGCAAGGACCTGCGGGCCAAGGTGGTGGAAGTTTTGCAAAACTCCCCCATGCCCCTGGCGGCAGCCCAGATTCTGCAGAGCCTTACTGATCAGGGCCTGACTCCTCGTAGCAAGGATTTGCTCCTGGTTTATCTGGCTGAGATGGCCAAGCAGGGGGAAATCGTGCGGCCGCGGCGGGGTTATTACACTGTGCCTGAGGCTATGGAAAATGTCTAGGTTCTGGCAGTGGACAGCCATTATTGCCGCCCTGGTGCTGCTGGGCGGTTGTCTGGGCCGGCCGCAGGCCGGCTCACCCCCTGCTGCGCCTCCGAATACGGTGACCCGGGAAATCACGTTGTACTTTGCTGATATGCAGGCGGAAAAGGTAACCCCGGAACGCCGCCAGGTGCAGGTTGAGCCGGACCAGGCTCTGGTACCGGTGATTGTGCAGGAATTGATCAATGGCCCGCGGGTAAAAGGCCATTTTCCCACTATTCCTCCTGGGACCCGCTTGCTGGACTGGAAACTGGAAAAGGAACTGCTTACCCTCAATTTTTCCCGGGAGATTCAGGTCAACCATCCGGGTGGGACGGCCGGGGAAGCCATGACCATCTATTCCCTGGTTACCAGCCTGACTGAACTGCCGGAAGTGCGGGAAGTGCAGTTTCTGGTGGAAGGGGAAAAGAATGAAGCCATCTGGGGCCACGCTGATACCACCCGCCCGTTTAAACGCAATCCCGACATGATCGATAAACCCTGACAGGTCGAGGGAATCGACCTGTTTCTTTTTTATTGACCTGGTCCGGCTGGAATGCGTAAAATAGAGGCAGGAGGTATAAAACGATGTTTTTTCTTCTGGATTTTACCGCTCTGGCTTTGCTGCTGGAGGAAAGGCTGGAAGCTATATATATCTGGCGGGATTTCTGGGACCGGCTGGCCGGTCTGGGCCTGATGCTGGCTCTGGCCTGGTGGTTGCTGGCCTGGCGCTGGGGCTGGAGCTGGTGGCAGGCAGGGGCTGGTTTACTCTGGCTGGCCCAGGCGGGCTATCTGAAATGGCGCCTGGAGGGCCGGCGCCTTTCGCCCTGGTGGCTGGCGGCAGGTACCTGGCTGGCCCATGCGGGAAGGGGGTTTTGGGGCTGAAACAATGGGAAAAAATCGGACGTTTGTTACTGGCTTTGCTGGCCAGCTGGTACCTGACCTTGCTGGGACTGGTCATCTGGCAGGGGGAAAAGGCGCAACCTGGGCGGGGAGACGTGATCATCGTCCTGGGGGCCAAACTCTGGAATGGTAAGCCCAGCCCCATCCTGGCAGAAAGGCTGAAAGTGGCGGCAGACCTGTACCGGCAGGGGCTGGCGGGGAAAGTGATTGTCAGTGGCGGCCTGGACCAGGGCCAGAAACTGACCGAGGCTCTGGCTATGGCCCAGTGGCTGAGAGAACACGGTGTCAGGGCAGAGGATATTATTACCGATGAGGTTTCCACCAGCACCTGGGAGAATGTGCTTAACAGCCAGCGCCTGATGCAACAGCATGGCTGGCAGCGGGCCATACTGGTTACCAACAACTTTCATCTCTTCCGGGCGGGTCTTACTGCCCGGTGGCTGGGAATGACCTACTCCCTGGCGGCCGCTCCCATGCCTTTTGACTGGTGGACTGTCAGTAAGTATTACCTGCGGGAGCCTGTTGCCCTGACTTATTACCTGTTTTTTGTTTTCGGCAAAACCATTTAACCCCATGCACCGACAGTTCGGGGCCTTTTCTGCCAGTTTGGCCCTTTCGCACTTTAACTATCCGGGCAAATAACTATAATAAGGGTAGGATAAGATAGGGGGAAAAAGCTGTGCGCGTACTGGTAAAAGATATAATGACCCGGGGTGTTATCAAACTGGACAAGAACAGCACTTTGCAGGAAGTGGCCAAACTCTTTGCCGAGCGCATGATTGACGGGGCGCCGGTGGTGGAAAACAAAAAGGTGGCCGGGGTTTTAACCAAAACCCATCTTTTGCGGGCCATGGCCCAGGGACTGGCTCTGGATACCCCCATCGAAGCCCTGATGTCCCGCAATGTCATTACCATTAACCAGATGATGCCGGCCGAGGAGGCCATGGCTATCCCGGTAGGGCGATTGCCAGTGGTCAATGACCGGGGGGAACTGGTGGGCTGGTTGACCAGGACCGACCTGGCCAATGCCTTCAGTGAAAAATACAAATTTTTCACCCAGGATCTGATAGCTGTGCTGGATTCTTTGCCCTATGCCCTGGTGGCGGTGGACCGGGAGGGGCGCATTACCACCATCAACCGGGCTGCCTGTGAGCTCTGCGGAGTAGAGGCTGAGGATGCCCTGGAGCAGCCAGTTCAGGAAGTCTTTAACTGTCCTGATCTTTTGAAAGTAGCTAGAAATGGCATTGCTTTGTATAATCAAAAATTGCAGATCAATAACCGTCCCGTTCTGGCTAATTATTTTCCTGTTTTAGCAGAAGAAAAGTTGATTGGAGCAGTGGCTTTGTTGCATAATTTATAATAGAGAAACAGGAAAGGGGAGAATGAGGATGATCTTAAAAGGCTTAATCGGATTGTTTGTGACAGGCTTTACCGCTTATGTGTTTACGGCCATGCTCTTTATCCCTGACCGCAGCAGCAAGTTTTACCACAGATAAGCAAGGGAGCAGAGGTTGACCCTGCTGGCACTCCTCGCTATAATAAATGATGTTGAGCAAAAGTGGGCGTGTAGCTCAGCTGGGAGAGCGCCAGAATCGCACTCTGGAGGTCGTGGGTTCAAGTCCCATCACGTCCACCAATTTTTTTGAAGGAGATTTACCTAACCGAGCAATAAAGTTAGTTAAAGAATGGGCTGAAAAATATCAGACTGAGTTAATGGCAATGTGGAATAATCAAGAGTTTCGTAGGTTAGAAGGTCTTGAATAAGGGGGTAGGGAGATGTACCCTAAAGTTAAGGAAGTTAAGGCTAGTTCGGATTATACCCTCTTAATTACTTTTGACAATGGTAAGAAAAAAATTTACGACTTTAGTCCTTTATTAGATCAAGACAATTTTTTAGACCTTAAAAACATAGCTCTTTTTAAAGCGGCTCAAGTAGATGCAGGTGGCTATGGCGTTACCTGGCCCAATGGGGCGGATATCAGTGAATACGCTCTCTGGGTCGACGGAAAGGAAATAAAAGACTGAAGGCATAGGCCCTCAGTCTTTTTTTATTGTCTTTTTTTGTAACAGGTGCTAAGATAAATTTAAGAGCGAAGCAGAGGAGTGAACTAAATGAAAGAAAAGTCCGCCTGGCTGGCGTTATTTATAAAAATCGGTCTTATACTTGCTATAGCCATTCTGGTTGCCAATCAATCAATAGTTTTGTTTTTGGCAAATCAAATCCAGGCCCGGGAAAGAGAGGATATAGCTGCTATTACCCGGGTGATTCAGCTGGCTATCCGCAACAGTGATGCTGCGGTGAAGGAAATTGAGCGGTCAGTGGATCTGCGCCTGTATAATGCTTCCCTGTATTTGGCTCGTGAACTTAAGGGGCGCCGGATTGAAACCATCAGCCAGCAGGAGCTGGAGCGCTTACGGGACAAACTGAAGTTAACCCATATCTCTCTCTTCGTCCGCCAGGGTGAGGATATTGTTGTCGCTAAGTCCACAGACCCCAAAGAGATAGGCCTCAGCTCCAAACACTGGGGTTACTGGTTTCAAGCTTTTAATCAGCTTTTTGCCTTAAAACAGGTGGATGTGGGCAAGGGCTTCTACTTGCCCTACTACTGGGCCGGGCCCGTCTCTCTCTCTGATGCCGATGGGAAGTACTACAAATATGCTTACTACTATGATGGTACCACTGCCTTCATAATCAATCCCTTTATTTCCGAACAGGAAATTAAGGCTTTAAGTGCTCATTCCCGGCCGGGTAAGCTGATTGAAAGCCTGCTCAATGCCAATGAACATCTGGTTGAAATTGCTGTCATCAATCTGCCGGCCTATCTCAATGACAAGCCGAAAGTGATCGAACCGGAGCGGGATCTGCCTGTCCTGTATGGGGCCAATAAATTCAGCCTGCCCCAGGACCGCACTTACTTTCGGCAGGTATTGAACACCGGGCAACCGGTACATTCCAGTTTTAAACATCAGGGCAAGGATTATGAAAAACATTATATTCCCCTGGACAACAACCGGGTACTGGCGGTGGTGGTAGACAAACAGCCCCAGCAAAAGCTGTTTGTCCGGATCAAGGGATTTTTGCTTTCAGTAACCGGGATAATTTATTTGCTGGTAATGCTTCAGCTTTATGGGCTCACTCGCCGTTACTGGTCCTTGCTGGTCATGGAGAAAGAACGGCTGCAGGTAGCTGAGGAGTTTAAAAGCCTGATTGGGGTTTTACCCAATGTCATCTTCAAACTAAAACGGGATGAAGCTGGTAACATCTACCCCACTTATAGTGAAGGTTCTACTGTCACTCAAGCGGGCATGGAAACGGCCAGGGTCAAAGGCCTAAAACTCGCCGATCATCTTGAGCCCAGGCTCTATTCCCGGATCAAGCCCTACCTGGATCAGGCCTTTGCCGGACAGGAAACGGAATTTCATATCGAATACCAGGGGAGGGTTTTTCACTGCCAGATTAAACCCATCTGGCGCGAAGGCCAGGTGGTGGAAATCGCCGGTTTTGCCACCGATGTTACGGAAAAATATCAGGCGGAGGAGAGAATCAAGTTTCTGGCCTTTTTCGACCAGGTTACCGGTTTGCCCAATCGGGCCCATCTAATGCAGCATCTGGAGACGGTGCTGGCCGATGGGCGTCAGGATGGCTTTACCGCTGTCTTGCTGATGGACCTGGACCGCTTCAAGGTGATTAATGACACTCTGGGTCATATCCGGGGGGATATGTTGCTGGTGGAGACGGCCAAACGCCTGCGCCGGGCCGTTGGCCCCGGCCATTTCCTGGCCCGCATGGGGGGAGATGAATTCATCCTGATTTTGCATCGTATCCCCAGCATCCGGGAAATCAAGCAGGTGGCCGAACGCATTATTGCCAGCTTTCAGGAGTCCTTTCAGATCGATAACCACCAGGTGTATATTACCACCAGTATCGGTATCAGTCTGAAACACATCCATGGGGACGATGCCGAAACCCTGCTGAAAAATGCGGACAGTGCCCTCTACCGGGCCAAAGCTAAAGGCAAAAACAACTACAAATTCTATGTTAAAAATGGACAAGCTGTGGAGCGTTTGCAGCTGGAAAATGATTTGCGCCAGGCCCTGGAACGGGGGGAATTTTTCCTGGTCTATCAGCCCAAGTTTTACGTTTGCGATGGCCGCCTGGGCGGGGTGGAGGCCCTGGTCCGCTGGCAGCACCCTCAGCGGGGTGTAGTAATGCCCGGGGAATTTATCGGGCTGGCGGAAGAAATGGGCTTGATCATTCCCCTGGGGGAATGGATTTTGCGCCAGGCTTTGCGCCAGCTCAAGGCCTGGGAAGAGGCGGGCTTGTCACCGGTCAAGGTTTCTGTCAACCTCTCCGGTGTCCAGTTTTACCAGAAGGACCTGGTGGTGCGGATTGCTGAGATTATAAGAGAAGAGGGGGTAGATCCATCGTTGCTGATTCTGGAAATTACCGAAACGGTGTCCATGCAGAACCTGGATTATACCCTTTCTGTGCTGAAAAAATTGCGGGAACTGGGGGTCCAGATTTCCATCGATGATTTTGGCACCGGTTACTCGGCCCTCAATTACCTCAAACGGTTCCCGGTTGACTATCTCAAGGTGGACCGTTCCTTTGTCCTGGATATCGGACGGGATGCCAATGGGGAGGCGGTGATCAAGACCATCATTGCCCTGGCCCAGAATCTGGGCCTCAAGGTGGTGGCTGAAGGAGTAGAGACAGAAGAACAGGTCAGGTTCCTGCAGGCACTGGGGTGCCATTTGGCCCAGGGTTACTATTACAGTAAACCGCTGTTACCTGTGGAGCTGGCCGACCGGTATCTGGCTCAGCCTCTGTCCGTATAGGACAGGGGCTTGTTTTTGTACAGAAAGAGGAGCAGGTTTTCCTAAATAATAACCCTGGCCCAGATCATAACCCAGCTCTTTAACCAGGTGGAATTCTGCCTCTGTTTCAATCCCCTCGGCCAGCAAAGTAATGCCAATGCGGTGGCCGAGAACCGTCAGGCTTTCCAGTATAGCCTGTTTCATGCGGTCATCAGGGGCGGTAGCCACGATAGAACGATCTATTTTGATTATATCCGGATGTAGCTCAGCTATGGCCTGTAAGCTGGAAAAACCGGAACCCACATCATCTATGGCGATTCTGTAACCCTGGCGGCGGTAATGATTGATTGCCTGCCTGAAAGCCTGAAAATCCTCAATACAGCTTCTTTCGGTAATTTCAAAGATTATCTGCTCGGCGATTAGACCCAGATCGCGCATTTTTTCTTTGGTCCAGCCACTGATAAATAGCGGCTGGGTAACGACCCGCGGGTCAATATTGACAAATAAGAACAGATGGCGGGCTGGGCTGGCACTGAAAATCTCCATGGCCAGGGTGCGGGTAATCCGGTCCAGTTCATAAAGGCGTCCGTGTTTTTCTGCCAGTTCAAATAGCTGCAAAGGACTTTTGAAGCTGGAGCCAGCGGGGCAACAGGTCAAGGCTTCATAACCGATAACTTGCTGGCTGGACAGTTCATAGATAGGCTGAAAATGGATATCCAGGTCCCATTTTGCTATAATTCTCTCCATTTCTGCAACTGACAAGCAAATCCCCTCCTCTTTTACATTATAAACCATATTTTTTAACACATTGTTAATTGCAGGTTAACTTGCATCACAACACCGATAATGGTATGTTATAGAGTGACAGTAAAGGAGGTACATATCATGCTGGCTGAACGAATTGAGTGCCTCTTGCCCCGGGTGCAGAAACCGGCCCGCTATGTAGGCAATGAGGTCAACAGCATAAAAAAGGGCTGGCAACAGGTACAGGTAACCATGGCCTTTGCCTTTCCCGATGTTTATGAAGTGGGTATGTCCCATTTAGGCCTGCGCATCCTCTACCATGAGGTGAACAAGCGGCAGGATGCTCTAATGGAGAGGGTTTTTGCCCCCTGGACTGACCTGGAGGAATTGCTGCGCCAGGAAGGTTTGCCCCTCTTTAGCCTGGAGAGCCGCCGCCCCCTGGCTGATTTCGACCTGATCGGCTTTACCCTGCAGTATGAGCTGAGTTTCAGCAATATTCTCAACATGCTGGATTTGGCCCGGCTGCCTTTGTTTAGCCGGGAGCGGGGAGAGGAGCATCCCCTGATTCTGGCCGGGGGACCCTGTGCTTTTAACCCCGAGCCTCTGGCGGATTTCATTGATGCTTTTGTTATCGGTGAAGGGGAAGAAGTAATTCACGAAATTCTGGATGTGGTAAGGGACTGGAAGCAGGATGGCCGCCCCGGCGGGCGTCAGGAAGTGTTGCTGCGCCTGGCCCGGGTACCGGGGGTCTATGTGCCCGCTTTTTATACCGTCAACTACCGGGAAGATGGCAGCATTACCTCTATTGGTCCCAACCGGGAAGGAGTGCCGGCCCGGGTAACCCGGCGGCTGATCAGGGACCTGGACAGTCTGGATTTTCCCACTGCCCCCATCGTGCCCTTTCTGGAAACGGTGCATGATCGTATTATGCTGGAGGTACTCAGGGGCTGTACCCGCGGCTGCCGCTTCTGTCAGGCCGGGATGATTTACCGGCCGGTGCGGGAACGGAAGTCGGAGACTTTGCTGAGACAGGCCCGGGAGGCGGTACGTCACACCGGTTACAATGAAATTGCCCTCACGTCCCTCAGCACTGCCGATTATTCCTGTGTTGCCCCCTTGCTGGCTACCCTGATCAATGAACTGGGGGAAGAGGGAGTAGGGGTTTCGCTGCCCAGTTTGCGGGTGGATGCCTTTTCCGTAGATCTGGCCCAGCAAATCCAGCGGGTGCGCAAAACCGGCCTGACCTTTGCTCCCGAGGCTGGAACCCAGCGTATGCGGAATATCATCAACAAAGGGGTAACCGAAGCGGATCTGGAAGCGGCGGTCACTGCTGCCTTCCGGGCGGGCTGGAATCAGATCAAACTTTATTTCATGATCGGTCTGCCGGAGGAACGGGAAGAGGATGTGGCCGGAATCGCAGCCTTAGCTGCCAGAGTGGTGGAAATCGGGCGGCGGGAGAAAACGACCAGCCGCCAGGTCAAGGTGACGGTCAGTGTATCCTCCTTTGTGCCCAAGGCCCATACCCCTTTCCAGTGGGTGGGCCAGGACAGTATGGAAAACCTGCAGAAAAAGCAGGAATTGCTGAAAGAGCTGGTGAAAAAGAACAAAGCCATTACTCTCAACTACCATGATGCCCGTACCAGCCTCATTGAAGCGGCTTTTGCCCGCGGGGATCGGCGGCTGGGGGCTGTACTATATACTGCCTGGCAGCAAGGCTGCAAATTTGATGGCTGGAGTGAGCATTTCCGCTATGAGACCTGGCGGGAGGCTTTTGCAGCCCATGGTTTCACACCGGAAGACTTTGCCCGGCGCAGCTTCGGACGAGAGGAAATCCTGCCCTGGGAGCATATTAACAGCGGGGTCAGCAAGGACTTTCTCTGGCGGGAATATGAACAGGCCATACGGCAGGCAGTCACCCCTGATTGTCGCTGGTATGGCTGCAAGGGCTGCCGCCTTTGTCCTGACCTGGAAGTGGATAATCTGCTCCAGGGAGGTGAGCGGGCATGAAATATCGTTTGAAATGGCAACGGGGCTGGGAAGTGCGGTTTGTTTCCCACCTCGATCTGTTGCGTACCTGGGAGCGGTCCTTGCGCCGGGCCGGTTTACCCCTGGTTTTAACGGAAGGTTTTAATCCCCATCCCAAACTGGCTTTTGCCCATGCCCTGGCTGTGGGTATGACCAGTGAGGGAGAATATCTGGACCTGGAACTGAGGGAATACCTCCTGCCGGCTGAAGTGCAGGAGCGTCTCAATCAGGCCTTGCCCCGGGGCTTCCAGGTAGTAAAAATCCGCACTTTGCCGGAAGGGGCACCGGCCCTGATGAGTATCGTCAACCGGGCGGATTATCTGTTAGGCCTGCCCCTGCGGGAAGCGGTGGCCGATGTCAATGAGCAGCTGCAGGCCCTGCTGACAAAGCCTGCTCTGCCTTTGCTCAAACGCAGCAAGAGCGGGGAGAGGGAAGTGGATTTCCGCCCCCTCCTTTACCGGCTGGCCGGCAGCAGTGATGGCCCGATGGTGCATCTGCGCTGTCTGGTAGCAGCCGGCAGTGAGGCCAACGTGCGGCCTGAAGATATAGTGAAGCTGCTGGAAAAATATCTGAGCTGGCCGGTGGTGGAACACGGCTTGCTGATGCATCGCCTGGATTTGCTGGTGGCCAGGGGAGGCGAACTGTATAGCCCAATGGAAATCGTGCATAAGGGGTGAGCCCTTTGGGCAGAGAACTGGTTGTGAATGTTAGAGAGGAAGAGACCCGGGTTGCCATGCTGGAAGAAGGCCAGCTGGTGGAGGTACTGGTGGAGCGCTCCCAGGCCCAGCGCCTGGTGGGCAATATCTACCGGGGCCGGGTGGAAAATGTCCTGCCGGGGATGCAGGCCGCTTTTGTCAATATCGGCCTGGAGAAGAATGCCTTTCTCTATGTGGATGATGCCGTGCCCCAGCGGCTGCCAGAGGAGTTTCTGGGGGAGGAGGAAACCCCTTTACCACAGGAAAAGCGGCCCCGGGCCAATATTACCGATGTGGTCAAGGAAGGCCAGGAGTTGCTGGTGCAAATCACCAAGGAACCCCTGGGCACCAAAGGGGCTCGCATTACCACCCATATTACCCTGCCGGGCCGTTATCTGGTGCTGATGCCTACCGTGGACTATGTCGGGGTCAGCCGCCGCATTGAAGATGAAGAGGAAAGACAGCGTCTGCGGGAACTGGCGGAAAAGCTGCGGCCCCCTAAAATCGGGGTGATCGTACGAACGGTGGCAGAAGGTATGTCGGCCAGTGAGCTGCAGCAGGACCTGGAGATGCTGCTGAAACTGTGGAAGCGCATCCAGATGCGCAGCACTGGTGGGGGAGTGCCCAGTCTGGTGCACCGGGATTTGGATCTGGTGCAGCGCCTGGTTCGGGATTTGTTTACGGAAGAAATTGAACGGGTAATGATCGATCAGCGCCATGCCTATGAAAAGGTACTGGAACTGCTGGACCTGATGGCTCCTCAGCTGAAATACCGGGTGCAGCTGTTTGAGGGGGAAAACCTCTTCCAGCGCTTCAACCTGGAAGCCGAGCTGGAAAAGGCTTTAAAACGCCGGGTCTGGCTGAAAAGCGGCGGTTATCTGGTTATCGACCAGACCGAGGCTTTGACTGCCATCGATGTCAATACCGGTAAATATGTGGGTCAGAAGGACCTGGAGGAGACGGTGCTGCATACCAATCTGGAGGCGGCCCGGGAAATAGTGCGCCAGATGCGCCTGCGCAATCTGGGCGGCATTATTATTGTAGATTTTATCGATATGGCGACCGAGGAGCACCGGCAACAGGTGCTGGCAGTGCTGGAGGAGGAAATCAGGAAGGATCGGACCAAAACCCATGTGCTGGGTATTACCCAGCTGGGTCTGGTGGAAATCACCCGTAAGAAAACCCGCTCCGGCCTGGAAAGCCTGTTGATGCGCCCCTGTCCCTACTGTGAAGGCCGGGGTCTGGTGCTCTCCGAGGAGACGGTCGCCATCAAGGTCAGACAGGCCCTCTATGAGCTCTGCAGCCGCACCCTGGGCGAGGCCATTCTGGTAGAAGTCCATCCAGCGGTGGCTGCCTTGCTCATCGGCAGTGGTGGCAGCGGCCTGAGAGAGCTGGAAAGCCGCACCCGCCGGGAGATTTTGATTCGGGGTAATCAGGAGTTACATCTGGAGCAATTTAACCTGCGGGCCCTGTCATCCCGGGCTGAACTGGAAAACAATATTCCTGTCAAATTGGGACAGGTGCTGCAACTCAAGGTGGAAGAGCCCCACACCGGCAATCCTCGGGATGGGATTGCCCGCTATCATGGTTTTGTCATCAATATCGATGGCGGTGGGGCTTTTATTGGGGAAAAGCTGCAGGTTGAAGTGACCCGGGTGCAGAAAACTTCTGCCCGGGCCCGGATTTTGCGGATTGTTACTTGACATTTCTGTCCTTTTCCGGTAGAATAATTGAGTGTTCACAACCGCACGAAAGGGGCCGGAAAATGGCCGACAGGCCTGCCTGCTTTCGGCGAGTCTGGAATAGGGAGGTGCAAGCATGTACGCAATTATCCAAACTGGCGGTAAACAGTACCGGGTACAGGAAGGCGATGTACTGCGGGTTGAAAAGCTGAATGCAGAAGTTGGCGCTACTGTGGAACTGGACCAGGTTCTGGCTGTAGCAAAGGATGGCCAGCTGGTAGTGGGCAATCCTACCGTACCGGGGGCCAAGGCTGTACTGAAAGTGCTGGAACACGGCAAAGGCAAGAAGATCATTGTCTTCAAGTACAAGCCCAAGAAAAACTATCGCCGTAAGCAGGGTCATCGTCAACCCTACACCAAGGTTGTAGTGGAAAAGATTATGGCCTAACTATGATTACCATCGAAATTTTCCGGACCGGTACAGGGGAAATCAAGGCTTACCGTTTCAGCGGACATGCTGGTGCGCGCCGTCCCGGGGAGACTTATGACTTCCTCTGCGGAGTGGTTTCCATGCTGGCTCTGGCTATCACCAACGGACTAACCGAGGTGGCAGGCGTTGAGCCCCGGGAACTGACGGTGGCTGATGGTTACCTGTACTGTGTGTTACCCGATAATCTGGCGGCTGACCGGCGCCTCCAGGCCCGAGTTTTGACAGAAACGCTGGCACTAAACGCTGAACAGCTGTCAGCCGACCACCCCGAACATGTAACTGTGATCAAGAGGAGGTGGACCTGATGTTAAAGCTGAATCTGCAGAACCTGCAACTGTTCGCTCAGAAAAAAGGGGTAGGTTCTTCCAAGAACGGCCGGGACTCTGAAGCCAAGCGGCTGGGGGTCAAGCGGCATGATGGCCAGGTTGTACTGGCCGGCAATATCCTGGTGCGCCAGCGGGGAACCAAGATTCACCCTGGCCGCAATGTCGGTATCGGCAAGGATGATACCCTGTTCGCCCTGATCGACGGGGTTGTGCGCTTTGAAAGAAAAGGTCGCGACAAAAAACAGGTCAGCGTATATCCTGTGGAAGCGGCTCTGTAAGATTTACCCCAGCCAGCCTCTGGCTGGGGTCTTTATCTTTGCGGGGGAAGGTGAGGGAGTCATGGGGGAACGCTGGCTGCAGCAATTGAACCGGCGCCGACATGACCTGTTCAATTATTTGCAGATGCTCAGTGGCTACCTGCAAATGGGGGATCTGGAGGCAGTGCGACGGCAGCTGTCAAATCTACAGCGGACTCTGGAGGAAGAAAGCCATCTCTGCCGTCTGGGCCAGCCAGACCTGGTGCTGGCCTTGCTGGAGCTGAAGCAGTGGGCCCAGGCTCAGGAGCATGAGCTGGAAATAGTCTGTGCAGGGCAGCCGCAGCCCCGGGCAGCCCTGGCTCTGGTTGCCTTTCTGGAGGGTTTGTGCCAGCAGGGGCGGCTGCCAACAGGGGAAGACAGCATGCTTTTCCTGCAAGCATCCGGGCCCGGTCTGCGCCTCAGCTGGCAACCAGCCCCGGTGGGAATGGAAACGGGGCTGGCAGGGGCATATTACATAGCAGAGGATGGAGCCCTAATCTGGGAATATCCAGGGAGGGATAAAAGTGTTTCTGGATAAAGCAAGAATCTACGTCAAAGGTGGCGATGGCGGCAATGGGGCTGTTGCCTACCGGCGGGAAAAATATGTCCCCATGGGTGGTCCCTGGGGTGGTGATGGTGGCAAAGGCGGAGATGTTATCCTGGTAGTGGATGAGGGGTTGCGTACCCTCATCGATTTTCGCTACCAGAAGCATTACAAGGCGGAACGGGGCGAAAACGGCGGCACCAAGAACATGCATGGCCGCAAGGGTGAAGACCTGCTTATCCGCGTACCCCCTGGAACCGTGGTCCGGGATGCTGACACCGGAGCCTTGCTGGCTGACCTTACCGAACACGGCCAGCGGGTGGTAGTAGCCAGAGGCGGCCGGGGTGGCCGGGGCAATACCCGTTTTGCCAGCAACAAAGACAAGTGCCCAGCCTATGCGGAAAAAGGCGATCCGGGCGAAGAGCGCTGGCTGTTGCTGGAGCTGAAACTGCTGGCTGATGTGGGGCTGATCGGGTATCCCAATGTGGGCAAATCCACCATCATTTCCCGGGTTTCCGCCGCCAAACCGGAAATTGCCAATTACCACTTTACCACCATTGTCCCCAATCTGGGGGTGGTCAAGGTGGGAGAGGAAAGTTTTGTCATGGCCGATATTCCCGGTCTGATTGAAGGGGCCCATACCGGTGCTGGTCTGGGCCACGAATTCCTGCGCCATACGGAGCGAACCCGCCTGCTGGTACACGTGCTGGATATCGCCGGGTCGGAGGGACGGGATCCCTTGCAGGATTTTGCCGTCATCAACCGGGAGCTGGCCCTGTACAGTGAGCGGCTGGCCCGGCGTCCCCAGGTGATTGCGGCCAACAAGATGGACTTACCGGGAGCCGAGGAAAACCTGGCCCGCCTGCGCCAGGAACTGGGGGAGCAGTACCCTGTATTCCCCGTATCCGCTGCGACCGGACAGGGCCTGGATGAACTGGTAAAATATCTGGCCCGGCGTTTGCCGGAATTGCCGCCGGAAGAAGCGGTGGAGGCGGTAGAACCGGAGGAGGTCAAGGTCACCCGGGTGGAAGAGACGGAGCCCTTTACCCTGAAGCGGGATGAGGAGGGCGTTTGGGTAATCGGCGGCCAGGAAGTGGAGAAGCATTTCCATCGCACTGACTTCAACAATGAGGCAGCAGTACGCCGCTTCCAGAAAATCCTGGAGGTGCTGGGCGTGGATCGGGCTTTGCGGGAAGCTGGCATCCAGGAAGGGGATACTGTCAGGATTATGGATATGGAATTTGAATGGCAGGAGTAAAGCCTGCCTTTTTATTTTCTAACGTAAAAAATAATTATCCGCCGACGTAATAAATAATATATAATCCAGATGGAGGCCAGAGCGGTAACAGGCCATGGAATACTGATTAAATGCCAGTGCTGCGGTACTAGTATACCAAGGCTGACCAGGAGAGGTAAAATTACCGGGAGAGCGCAATGGAGTAGGTGCCAGACAACAGTCACAACAGCCAGGATAAATCCGAAAAAACCGTTTTTTATCATTGGACTTACCTCCTTCCATAAAATAATATTAGCTGGGATTGGAAACGATGTATGCAGATGATAACTACCGGGGTGGAGAGACCCTTTTTTTTATGGTATAATATAAGCCAAACTTAAACGAATGAGGTGCAAAATTCATGGTATTGACAGGGAAACAGAAACGCTATCTCCGGGGATTGGGCAGTTTAGAACCCGTCACCGTTCAGATTGGTAAAGGTGGGGTCACTCCCACTGTCATTCAGCAGCTGGATGAAACTCTGGAGGCCCGCGAGCTGGTCAAGGTCCGGGTGCTGAAAAACTGTCTCGAAGAAAAGGAAGACATTGCTCGCCGGCTGGCAGAAGGTACCGGGGCCGAGCTGGTACAGATGATCGGGCACAATCTCCTCTTCTATCGACCGGCCCAAAAGCCGCAAATTCAATTACCCGGATAAGCGATTTACGGTGTGGAGGGGAGCAAGATGGTTGAGGAGAGAAAGAGATATCTGAAGCAGGTAAAAAGGGTAGTTGTCAAGGTTGGTTCATCTACCTTGACCCACAGTAGCGGGCGGCTCAACCTGCAGCACATGGAGGCGCTGGTGCACCAGCTGGCTGATTTACATAACCGGGGTTTACAGGTGATTCTGGTTACTTCCGGAGCAGTAGGGGCCGGGATCGGCAAGCTGGGTTTGAAACGACGGCCTCGCACCATCCCGGAAAAGCAGGCCGCGGCTGCGGTGGGACAGGGGATATTATTGCATATGTATGAAAAATTGTTCGCCGAATATGGTCAGACGGTGGCCCAGATTCTCCTGACCCGGGAGGATGTGGCCCATCGTTCCCGGTTTCTGAATGCTCGCAATGCCCTGTTTACCCTGCTGAAGCTGGAAGTAATTCCAATCATAAATGAAAATGATGCGGTGGCGGTGGAGGAAATCAAGTTCGGGGACAATGATACCCTTTCCGCCCTGGTGGCCAGTCTGGTGGAAGCTGATCTGCTTATTTTGCTTTCCGATATCGCTGGCCTGTATGAGGCTGATCCGCGCAGCCAGCCTGATGCCCGTTTGCTCAACTGGGTAGCGGAGATTACCCCGGAAATTGAGGCTATGGCCGGGGGAGCGGGGACCCAGCTGGGTACCGGAGGAATGGCGACTAAAATCCAGGCAGCCAAAATCGCTGTTTCTTCCGGAACGGCTATGGTAATTGCTGATGGTTCCCGGCCCGGAGTGATTCAGGATATCCTGGCCGGAGAGGAGGTTGGCACCTGGTTTAAACCCCAGGACCATCCCCTGCAGGCCCGTAAGCGCTGGATTGCCTTCAGCCCTGGTGTGAAAGGGCGGCTGGTAGTGGATGACGGTGCTGTCCGCGCTCTGGTTAAGGGGCGCAAGAGTCTGTTAGCCAGCGGCTTGCTAGCGGTAGAGGGCAGCTTCAGCGAGGGACAGGTGGTAACGGTGGTGGACCGGGAAGGACGGGAGATCGCCCGGGGACTGGTCAACTACAGTGCTACTGAGCTGGAGCAGATCAAGGGTCTGAAAACCGAGGCGATTGAACGGCTATTAGGTCATAAAAACTATGATGAAGTGATTCACCGGGATAATTTGGTGGTTTTATAGGGAGGGTATAGGATGGATGTACGGCAGTATGTAGTGGAAAAAGCCAAACTGGCCCAGAAGGCGGCCCGGCAGCTGGCAGCTGCCAGCACTGATGTCAAGAATGCAGCCTTACTGGCCATGGCCGAGGCTTTGCAACAGCGGTCAGATGAGATATTGCGGGCCAATGCCCAGGATATGGAGGCAGGACGGCAGAAGGGGCTCTCCAAGGCCCTGCTGGATCGGTTGTTGTTGACGGAAAAGCGCATTGCCGACATGGCAGAAGGGTTACGCCAGGTAGCCGCTTTGCCGGATCCGGTTGGGGAAGTGGTAAAAATGTGGACCCGCCCCAATGGGTTACAGATCGGACAAATGCGGGTGCCGCTGGGTGTAGTGGGCATAATCTATGAGGCCCGGCCCAATGTCACGGTGGATGCGGCTGCTCTCTGCCTGAAAACCGGCAATGCTGTGCTTTTGCGTGGCGGCTCGGAAGCCATTCATTCCAATACCGCCATTGCCCGGATTATTTCCCGAGCGGCCCGGGAGGTGGGTCTGCCGGAAGGGGCTATTCAGCTGATAGAAATCACTGACCGGGAAGCGGTCAATGTTATGTTGCGTTTAAATGGCTATCTGGATGTCCTCATTCCCCGGGGGGGTGCCGGGCTGATTCGCACGGTGGTGGAAAATGCCAGCGTGCCGGTAATTGAAACCGGGGTGGGCAACTGTCATGTTTATGTGGATGCGGAAGCCGATCTGGCCATGGCGGAGGAAATTGTGATCAACGCCAAAACCCAGCGGCCGGCGGTTTGCAATGCCATGGAGACTCTGCTGGTCCACCGGGAGGTAGCCGCCGAATTTTTGCCCGGCCTGGCAGAAAGGCTGACGGAGCTGGGGGTAGAGCTGAGGGGCTGTCCTGTCACCCGGAGTCTGGTGCCGGGGATTCAACCCGCTACTGAGGACGATTGGGCCACGGAATTTCTTGATCTGATTCTGGCCATCCGGGTAGTGGATTCCCTGGATGAGGCTCTGGAGCATATCTACCTGTATGGTACCAAACATTCAGAAGCGATTGTGACCAGCAACTATTTTACTGCCCGGCGCTTCCTGCAGGAAGTGGATGCGGCTGCCGTCTATGTAAATGCCTCCACCCGTTTTACTGATGGTTTCCAGTTCGGTTTCGGGGCGGAAATTGGGATCAGTACCCAGAAATTGCATGCCAGGGGGCCGATGGGATTGACGGAATTGACAACCATCAAGTATATTGTTTATGGTGAAGGTCAAATCAGGGAGTAAACGGGAGATATTTTTGTTTTTTGATAGTACATGACAGAACAAGTTTCTTTTCTGCTGCTCAGGGGGTATTTTTGGCGGTTGCCGGAAAAGAACTGGTCCGGACAGCCCTTTGTCGCTTATGCTGTTATTACAAATCGGCGACAAAGGGGTGAAAGGCCATGGTGTGCAAGAACTGTCAACTGTGTGGCAGGGAAGGGCAGGCTGACCTGGTCTGTAGCTGGATTCTGGCAGATGGGGAAGTAACAGAAGCCTGCTGGTGTGTGTGCAAAGATTGTCGCCAGCATCTAGAAGATCGGGTCTGGAGTGTTTATCGGGAATTGCTGGGAATGTGAGGCAAGGAGTGGACCATGGATAAGCGGGTTGCGGTGATGGGTGGGACTTTTGATCCCATCCATCTAGGCCACCTGGTGGTGGCTCAGGAAGTTGCGGATGAACTGGGGCTGGATCGGGTGCTGTTCGTTCCCTCCGGCCAGCCCCCCCATAAACAGGGGGCAAAAGTGACAGCGGCGGAACTACGGGCGGAGATGGTCAGGCTGGCCATAGCGGACAATCCCCGTTTTCAGCTCTGCCTGCTGGAGCTGGAAAGGCCAGGGCCTTCATATACATACGATACGGTTCGGCAGCTGCTGGACCAGGGGAATTACCAGGAGCTCTATTTCATCACCGGGGCCGATGCGGTGCTGGAGATTCTGACCTGGCACCGGGTGCGGGAATTGCTGGCCTTATGTCATTTTATTGCTGTTACAAGGCCGGGTTTTGAGCTGGAGCAATTGCGGGAGGTGCAGGGACGGCTGGGAACGCAGCTGGGACAGCGAATCCGGCCCTTTACAGTGCCCTCTCTGGCTATTTCCTCCTCGGACATACGGGCCCGGGTGGCCCGGGGGAAAAGCATTAAGTATCTGGTTCATCCCGAGGTGGAAAAATTTATTGTTAATAATAACCTGTACCGGTTTTAATTTGCTCACATACTTTGCGCCCACCATTCAAATACTAAACTTGCCTGAAAGGCAGACTTATTTTTGGAGAGGTGGGTTACCATGGTGACAACATTGTATGTAGGCAATTTGCCCTGGGCCATTAAACAGGATGACTTAATCCGGGCCTTTTCCCAGCATGGGGAAGTGCTGGGGGCCAGGATTATTACTGACCGGGAAACCGGGCGCAGTCGCGGTTTCGGTTTTGTGGAAGTCAATGATGCCGATGCCGATCGCATGATTCAGGCGATGAACGGGGCGGAGCTACAGGGACGTACAATTACTGTAAATGAGGCTAAACCCAGGGAATTACAGTAAGTAAAAGAAGACTGTCGACCTTTACGTCGGCAGTCTTCTTTTAAAATTCTTTTTCAGCAATCTTTTCACAGGCCAGTTTTACTGAAATAAAGGTACCCTTTCCAGTATAGGAGATAAGCAATTGTTCACATTGATTAAAAACTAGCGGCAGACCTCTTCCCAGGGAGTTCCGGGTGGAAAAACCATTAATTAGGATGGATTGTGGCAATTTTTCCAGCACAAACCCTTTTCCCTCGTCTCTAAGGGTAATAATGATGTTATAGCTTTTATCTAACCCCCATTGTACGTGCCCCCGGCCAGCATGTTTTACAATATTTGTGATTAACTCAGAAAAAACCACGGAATAGATCCTTTGCTTATGCTGGGGTACTAAAATTTTTTCCAGCCAGTTGCTAAACATTTGTCTGGCCTGGGATATATCAAAAACGCTTTTAATAGAAACTTTAGTAAAATAGGTGTAATCGAGTTCGTGGTGTTTAATTTCTTCATCGCTGATTAACTTTACCTTTCCGTTTGTGACATCCTCTAAAAAATTTTTATAAAGTGCTACTATATGTTTATACTGCCAATCATGGTGTCCTTCAGGGTTAAAAGTTTTTTCCCACCAATTAATGAAGACATTTACTACCTGCGGGTCCCATTGTTTACCTGCCTCTTGAATTAATATCCCGATTGCCTGTTCCTGGGACATACCTGGACGGTATACTCTGTCACTGGTCATTGCATCAAAAGCATCTGCCACTGCTAATATTCTGGCGCCTAAATCAATGGTTTCACCAACCAGGCCATAGGGGTAACCGCTTCCATTCCAGTATTCATGGTGCTGAGCAATGGCAGGCAATAGTTCCCGAAAACTTTCAAATCCTTCCAGAATACGACATGCTATTAAAGGATGCTGTTTAAGCAGGGTCATTTCTTCTTCTGTTAACTTATCTGGCTTTCTTAATATTTGGTCGGGTACTCCGATTTTACCGATATCGTGGAATAGTGCGGCCAGATAGATTTGCTCCACCTGTTCTTGTGGGAGATCCATTTCCAGGGCAATGATTCTGGCATACTCTGCTACTTTCTGGGAGTGATGTTTTGTATAACTGTCTTTTGCTTCAACAGCCTGGATGATTGTATTAATCGCTGCAATCATGACTTCATTAGTTGGTATTTCCGAGTATTTGGCAGCGAACAGGCTGATGTACTTGATATCCATTGAAATTGTATCCCCTTCCCTATGTTATTAACCATGAAATAGCAGATTAGCATTAAAGCCAGCGGTACCATTTTTCCGGACTAGATTCTTAAACATCCTTAATAATAGAAAAAGCCTTTCCAGGGAAGCCCATGGAAAGGCAGAGCAACCATATGCTCGCTGCTTTCCAGCTTCGGCAACCTGGCAATCATAGCCCTGGAGGGGCCTTAGACCCATGGCTTTGCGCCCCCATCTTTCGATGGGTTTGCCTTTATCGACTGTTTTGCATTTTATTGTATAGCACAAATTTAATCTACTAAATAATTTATTACAATTAAACTAAAAATGTCAATACTGGATAAAGAATATTTTAACATACATCCACCACTTGACCACCGGTAATAACCTGCAGTTGCTCCAGGGTTACTGGCACAGCTGAATTGGGAGTACCGGCAGCAGCATAGACAAGCGGAAATCTCTGCATACTGATATCCAGATATACCGGCAGGGGCTGGGAGAGAGCAAAGGGACAAACTCCGCCAGCGGGATAGCCGGTATAGTGCAGGGCCTGTTCGGGGTTAGCAAAACGGATTTTGCGGGCTCCGGTTAAGGCCTTTAATTTTTTGGTATCCACCCTGAGATCTCCACAGGTAACTACCAGCAGGGGCTTCTCATCAGCCAGGAATACCAGGCTTTTAGCGATTTGGGCCGGTGTCACCCCTAGCGCCCTGGCAGCCAGCTCACTGGTTTCGGTACTGACCTCAAACTCGATTACCTTTATTCCCAGCTGGAATTGATCCAGAAATTCCTGAATCCGTTGATGAACTGGATTTTGCAGGGTTTGTACCACCATCGTCTCCCCCTCATCTCCTTTTTTAGAGTCAGTATAAAGAAAAATGGGAGAAAATGCAAGGCACTCGCCATTTTTGCCTGTTTATGCTATAATGGGCGGAGAAAACTGTCAACAGGGGTTAACCGGGATGGAAGCAGTTACCTTTATTCAACAACAAGTAAAAGGAGAACGCTGGCAGCATATTGAAGGGGTACGCCAGCAGGCCCGCCGCTTGGCCCTTATTCATGGACTGGAGCCGGAAAAGGCGGAACAGGCGGCCCTCTGGCATGATGTCGCCCGCGATTATCCTCCGGAGCGGTTGCTGGAACTGGCCCGGCAGCAGGGGCTGGAACTGGATGCCGACTGGCTGGCTGTACCCATGCTTTTACATGGGCCGGTGGGAGCGCAGCTGGCGGCTGAACAGGGGGTAAGGGACAAGGAAGTTTTGCAGGCCATTGCCCGTCATACCCTGGGCCATCCGGAGGCGACAGCCCTGGACAAGCTGTTGTTTGTGGCCGATATGATCGAACCGGGACGGGATTACCCTGGAGTGGAGGAATTGAGACTGCTGGCAGCCAGGGATCTGGAAGGGGCCTATCTGGCCGGGCTGGATCATACTCTCCGCTATTTGCTGGAGCGCCAGCAATACATCCATCCGCTGGCGGTTAGGGCCCGCAATGCCCAGTTACTAAGACTTAAGGCAAGGGAGGTAAAATAAGTGTCTGAGCAAGAGACCAGAAAGTTACTGGATTTGATTAAAGCCGGTGCCGAAGACAAGAAAGCCCGCAATATCACTATTCTGGAACTGGGTGAACTCTCAATTATGACCGATTATTTTGTCATCATGAGCGGTAATTCCACCACCCAGGTGCGGGCTATCGCCGATGGGATTGAAGAGAAGGTCAAGGAAGGCCTGGGGGTAATTCCCCTGCGGCGGGAAGGCCTGCGTTCTGGCCGCTGGATTTTGCTGGATTATGGTCAGGCGGTGGTGCATGTCTTTCTGGAGGAAGAGCGCCAGTATTATAACCTGGAACGTCTCTGGGGCGAGGCTAAGCGCCTTGACAGTTAAGCCGCTTTTCAGTATAATATCGGACAAAATGGTAATTTAATGGCGATGAAGGGGAAGAGTACCTTATTAGCCGGTTGACAGAGAGCCGCTGGCTGGTGGAAAGCGGTAACCGCCATAGGGGAACTGGCCCCGGAGCTGGAAAGGCGAACCCGCTGGCAGTAGTCTTTCCCGGCCGCCGCCGTTACCGGCAGCAAGGGGATCGGGCTTTTTGAGTCCGGTCAATTTGGGTGGTACCGCGGAAGCAAGGCCTTTCGTCCCAAGGGGGAGGAAAGGCTTTTCTATTTGGCAAAAATAAGGAGGAGTGGACTGGATGGAGCAGCGCTATAATTTTGCTGAGATCGAACCGAAGTGGCAGGCCCGCTGGGCGGAGGAAAAGCTCTACCGGGTAGAAGAAAGTCAGGACAAGCCCAAGTATTATTGTCTGGAGATGTTCCCTTATCCCTCCGGCAATTTGCATATGGGGCATGTGCGCAATTATTCCATCGGGGATGTGGTGGCCCGCTTTAAAACCATGCAGGGTTACCAGGTACTGCATCCCATGGGCTGGGATGCTTTTGGCTTGCCGGCAGAAAATGCGGCAATTAAGCATGGGATTCATCCGGCGACCTGGACCTGGTCCAATATTGACAATATGCGGCGGCAATTAAAGGGCATGGGGATCAGTTATGACTGGGACCGGGAGGTAGCTACCTGTCATCCCGGCTATTATCGCTGGACCCAGTGGCTGTTCCTGCAATTCTTCAAAAAAGGTCTGGCTTATAAGAAAAAATCGGCGGTTAACTGGTGTCCTTCCTGTGCCACCGTGCTGGCCAATGAGCAGGTGGTGGATGGGCACTGTGAACGCTGTGATTCCCAGGTTACCAAAAAGGACCTGGAACAGTGGTTCTTGCGCATTACCGATTATGCGGAACGTTTGCTGAATGACCTGGAAAAACTGACCGGCTGGCCGGAAAAGGTCAAGATTATGCAGGAAAACTGGATCGGCCGCAGTGAAGGGGTGGAAATCACCTTTGGCATCAAGGGGCGGGAGGAAACCATTACCGTCTATACTACCCGACCGGATACCATTTTCGGGGTAACCTATATGGTGCTGGCCCCCGAACATCCCCTGGTGCCGGAACTGGTAAAAGGCCAGCCCCAGGAAGCTGAGGTTATGGCTTTCCGGGAAAGAATGAAAACCCTGAGCGAAATCGCCCGCACATCCACGGAAGCGGAAAAGGAAGGGGTTTTCACCGGGGCCTATGCCGTCAATCCCCTGACAGGCAAGGAAGTACCCATCCTGATTGCCAATTACGTCTTACTGGATTATGGTACCGGGGCGGTAATGGGGGTTCCAGCCCATGATCAGCGGGACTTTGAATTTGCCCGCAAATACAAGCTGCCGGTGGTTGTGGTAATCCAGCCGGAAGGGGAAGAACTGGATGGTGCCAGCATGACCGCGGCCTATGCCGGGGAAGGCAAGCTGGTCAACTCCGGGGAATTCAATGGCCTGCCCAATGAAGAAGCCTGGGATAGAATCGCCGAAACCATTGAGGCCAGAGGACTGGGGCGCAAGCGGGTTAATTACCGCTTGCGGGACTGGCTGATTTCCCGCCAGCGTTACTGGGGTGCGCCTATTCCCATTGTCTACTGCGATAGTTGCGGGATTGTGCCGGTACCGGAAGAACAGCTGCCGGTGCTGTTGCCGGAAAATGTGGATTTCAAGCCCGGGGGTCAGTCACCTCTGGCGGAATGCGAGGAATTTGTCCACACCACCTGTCCGCAGTGCGGCGGAGCCGCCCGGCGGGAAACCGATACCATGGATACTTTTATCTGCTCATCCTGGTATTTCCTGCGCTACACTACCCCACGGGCTACAGATGTGCCCTTCGCCAAAGAGCTGGTAGACTTCTGGATGCCGGTGGACCAGTATATCGGCGGGGTAGAACATGCTATTTTGCATTTGCTCTATAGCCGTTTCTTCACCAAGGTTTTGTATGATCTGGGTTTGGTCAGTGTGGATGAGCCCTTTACCAATTTGCTCACTCAGGGCATGGTGCTGAAGGATGGGGCCAAGATGTCCAAGTCCAGGGGTAATGTGGTCAGTCCGGAAGAGATTATGGCCAAATACGGGGCTGATACCGCCCGGCTCTTCATCCTTTTTGCTGCTCCCCCGGAACGGGATCTGGAGTGGAGTGACCAGGGGGTAGAAGGGGCTTACCGTTTCCTGAACCGGGTCTGGCGCCTGGTTCACCATTACCATCAGAATCTGGCCGGAGTCAGCGCCTACCAGGGTGGGGAACTGAGAGCTGAGGACAAGGAGTTGCGGCGGCAGCTGCATGCCACCCTGAAAAAGGTTACCGATGATATCTCCCAGCGCTTCAATTTCAACACCGCCATCAGTGCCATCATGGAACTGGTCAATGGCCTCTATAGCTACAAGGACAAGGTAACTGAGCCCAATCTGGCGGTAGTCAAGGAGGCGCTGGAGTTGCTGGTCATCATGCTGGCTCCCTTTGCCCCGCATATTACTGAGGAATTGTGGCAGGCTCTCGGCCACACTGACAGTGTCCATCGCCAGAGCTGGCCCCGGGTGGATGAGCAGGCCCTGGTGGCTGAGGAAATTACCCTGGTGGTGCAAATCAATGGCAAGGTGCGGGATCGGGTGAATGTGCCCGCTGGCCTCAGTGTCCAGGAACAGCAGGAGGCGGTACTGGCCCTGCCCAAAGTTAAAAGCTGGCTGGAAGGCAAGACGGTGGTCAAAGTCATTCCGGTACCCAATAAACTGGTGAATATCGTGATAAAATAACCAGAGCGGGACTGTCTGGCGGGACAGTCTCCTCTTTTTTGCAGGAAAAAATCGGCCGAGGGAGAAGTATAGAGGGTGGAGGGGATTTGAGTTGTGGCAAGGATTGCGACTTAACTGGCAGCAAGCGTCAGCGACCCTGCGTTTTTTGCTGCTGGCCCAGTTTTTTGGACAAATGGGCCGCGGGATGTTTGAAGTTCTCTATAATCTGCTATTATTAAAATACGGATATACTACGGCCTTTGCCGGACAGGTGATTGGACTGTCAGCTGCGGTTACAGCCGTGATGATGCCCCTGGCCGGCCGGCTGGGGGACCGGCGGGGGCGGCGGACTTTGCTTATCCTTGGCCTGGCTGGCACCGGACTCTTCCTGGTCGCCCGGGCTTATACCAGCAGCCGCTGGCCGATTCTGGGGCTGGCGGTTCTTAGTGGTCTGACTTATGCCCTGGTTCAGGTCAATTTATATCCGGCCATTTCGGAATTGACTGGCGGCCGGGAACGGTCCGATTTTTTCAGCCTGGTTTTTGCGCTGCAGTTGCTGGGCGGTTTGGGCGGAAGTATCCTGGGCGGAGCCATCTCCGACTTGTTGCAGTTCTGGCAACTGACGGAAAAAACGGCTTTGCAGCTGGTGCTTACTCTGGCGGGGCTCTTAATGATACTGGGGGGCTGGCTGCAAAGCAGGAGCGGGGATTGGTCCGGGCCGGGCCAGGATCAGTACCGACAGGATCAGTCTTTGGCCTGGTCCAGGGAAGACCGGAAGGCAATGCTGGGGATTATCGGGTTTGCAGCCTTGATCGGTATTGGGGCCGGGTTGTTCATACCCTATATGAATATCTATTTTCGCCAGAGCTATGGAGCCAGTTACAGTGCCATCGGCCTGATTACTGGCCTGGGCCAGGCTACTACTGCATGGGCTGTCCTGCTGGGCAATGCCTGGGCTAAACGCTGGGGTTTTGTACGGACTATTATTGTTTTGCAGCTGGCTTCCCTGCCCTTTGCGGTAGGATTAGGTTATACACCTAATTTGCTCTGGGCAGCTCTCTTTTTCCTGGCGCGTATGGCCTTGATGAATGCTGCCCATCCGCTGGTGCAAAATATTACCCTGACGGCAGTGGCCGCAGATAAACGCGGGCTGGCTTCTTCCCTGAACGGCACTCTCTACCAGGCGGGCTGGGCCGTGGGAGGGCCGCTGACCGGTTATTTGCTGCACTGGGGAGGTTACCAAGCCGTCTTCTGGGGTGTCGGTTTGTTATATCTGGTAGGTACCGGCTGGTTTTATCTCTTTTTTGGCCGGCCATTGAAGGAGGAAGGGGAATGAGCAAGTGGCTAATTGTCAATGGCGATGATTTCGGATTATCTCCCGGCATCAACGAAGGGGTACGGCGCTGCCACCGGGAAGGGATTTTGACCAGCACTACCATCCTGGTCAACCAGCCCTGGGCCCGGGAGGCGGTGGACCTCAGCCGGGAATGTCCGGCCCTGGAAATGGGTGTGCATCTCAATTTGACAGTGGGCAAGGCCCTGACTGACGGCCGCCAGTTTGAACCCTATCCCGTTTTGTATGAACGCCTGCAGCGGGCCAGTGCCGAAGAGATCGCTCGTTTCCAGGAATGGGCGGAAGCAGAATGGCTGGCCCAGATTCAAACGGCCCGCAGCTGGGGCCTGGAACTGAGTCACCTGGATTCCCATCATCATGTCCACGGTTGGCCCTGGTTACGGCCGGTAGCACTGCACCTGGCCCGGCTCTTTGATTTACCCCTGCGGGCTCCCCAGGAGGAGGCTAAAGCCTTTTTCCGGCAGCAGGGAGTAGCAACTCCCGACTTTTTTGTGGAGCATTTTTTTGGTGCCGGGGTGACCAGGGAGAATTTTGAAAAAATCTTACAGGGGATGGCTGCTGGTTTTACAGAAGTGATGACCCATCCGGCGGTACCTGACTGGCAACTGCTGGCCATCAGCTCATATACCGAAAACCGGGGGCGGGAACTGGAGATTTTGCGCTGGCCGGGCTGGCAGGAAATAATGGCTGAGCTGGGAATTACTCCGGGTCACTGGCGTGATATTATGAGGAATTGGTAAAAGCGCATGTCAAAAATTTTACTTTGAAGGATGTTACTTTCAGTTATAATTTATTTAAATCTTTTAGAGTCAAAATATGAGCTGTTCCTCACAAGAAAGGTGATAACAGTGAAACGAAGTTATTTATGTTTGCACGAATTACCGGTTTTTCAGGGTTTGGATAGATCGGAGTTTGCTAGTGTTTGTATTAGTACAACCAAAAAAAAAATTCCAAAAGATAATTTTCTGTTCTATCAAGGTGAGCTTGCTAACACTATTTATTTAGTTAAAGCAGGGAAACTTAAACTTGTACAGATTAATGAGGAAGGGCGGGAAATAATCATTGAAGTAATAGGGCCTGGAGAAATAATTGGTGAGGAAGCATTGTTTCAAAAGGAGGAACAGAAGCATCTTTTTAGTGCAATTGCAATGGATGAAGCCATGGTATGTTGCTTTAATCGCAATCAGTTCGAGAAATTACTTCTACAAAACCCTGGTTTAGCAATAAAAATTATTAGTTATCTTGGACAAAAATTATATAAAATGACACAACACTTTAGTGAAGTAGTTGGCACATCAGTTAAGGATAAATTATTGCGACTATTTTTTAAGTTAGCAGATGTGTATGGACGGAAAACATCTAATGGAATAGTTATAGAATTGGAAATTACCCAACAAGAATTGGGTGATATGATAGGGGCCTCACGGGTTATGGTAAGTTATGCTTTGAAAGAATTGCGCAATTCAGGCATCATTATCCGATATGGAAAAAACTATATTCTGAAACCTGGACATTGTCTTGAAAAATATTGGGGTTGATAGGAAGTAATAAAGGGGTGGATATCCACCCCTTAAAGTGCTTTATAAGCTGTAAAAGATTTTACGTATAATTATTTTATATTTGTGATAAGCTGCAAAAAATGAAAAATGTAGTAAAAAAATTTACAACTTTCATAATTTGCTCGGCTTATAATAAACTTGTAGCCAAACAATCAGCTATAAGGAGGCGGGTGTTGTGGTAATCACTAAAGAAATTCAAGAATTAATCCCTATTGCTCCTATTATTCCTATTGTCACAGTATCTAGTAAAGGAGAACCACACTTGATTGTAGTAGGCAAAGTAAAGGAGGTGCGTGATAGCGATATTTTAGTTTTTGATATCTATAAAATGCAAACTACGCAACAGAATATCCTTGAAACTGGTAAAATGCAAGTAGTTATTGCCAGCCGGGAAGGTACTCCCAGGGGCTATCGTATTACCGGAAAAGCGCAGGTAGAAGGAAAACAAGTTTTGTTTAAAGCGGAAAGAGCGGAGCCGTTATTATAAAATAGAATGTGCAGTTATAGGACGCACCGGAATTAATCCGGTGCTGTTGTTTCAGTAATGTTTGTTTAATTTATATAATGTAGAAAGGGGGAAAATAAATGGCTCTTATCCTTGGTTTTAGTGGAAGTCCCATACCTAACAGTAATCTTGACTTTGTTATACGTGAAATTCTCCAGGCAACAGGACATAAAACTGAATTCATAAAAATCTCTCATCATAACATAAGGCCATGTCTGGGATGTTTTAAATGTGTTTCCACAAATAGGTGTGTGCAAGATGATGAAATGAATAAATTTCTGGAAAAAATTATAGAAGCGCAAGGTATTGTTATTGGGGGGTTTCCTACATTTTTCAGTTTGAATGCTTTAACCAAAACTTTTCTTGAGCGATGGTATCCACTTAAGCATAGGAGAATGTTAACTCATGGAAAATATGGAGTCACCGTAGCTGGAGGCTTTCGAGATGCTGCCAAAGTCAAAGAATATATTAATTCCTTTTTTAAATGGTATCAAATGGATTTGGTTGGAGATATTCAAATATCTGGTAATGCTCCCTGTCTTTTCTGCGGCTACGGGGAAGACTGTTTATACAGTAATGTTCCCCTTTTCTACGGAAGCAACAGAATTCGACCTGAAATGTTCTTTCAAGCTAAGGAAGACAAAGATTTACTGGAAAAGGCCAGAAGTCTTGGGCGCAAACTAGGGGAAAAAGTTTTAATAAAAGCGTAATAAGAACACAGGAGGTAAGCAATGGAGAAAGAACAGATTTATGAACTGATGCGCAGCCGGCGCAGTATCCGGCTTTACAAGCCCGACCCTATTCCTCAGGAGACGCTGGAGCGGATCATTGCCGGGGCCCTCTGGGCCCCCTCGGGGATGAACAAACAGGACTGGCTGGTGGTAGTGGTAACCGGCGAGAAAAAACAGGAGCTGATTCGCCTGTTTGGCGAAGGGGGAGAATATTTACGGGAACGGCTGGAACAGCTCTTCCCCCCCAAAATGGTCAATCTGACTATGCAGTTCTTTCGCACTGGCGGCAATGCCCAGGCCATCGTGCTGGTCTATGTACCCAGGGAACAGATAAAGATTTCGCCTGACATGAATCTTAATGAGCGCCATGCTGCCGAACATGATCGCATGGGCGCGATCCAGAGCGCTTCAGCCCTGATTCAGAACCTGTTGCTGCTGGCGCATGCCGAAGGGCTGGGTTCCTGCTGGCTCAATGGGCCTCTGTTCGTGCAGGAGGAAATCAACGCCTTGCTGGGTATCAAGGATAAGGAACTGGTGGCTGCCGTAACTCTGGGCTGGCCGGATCAGCAACCACCGGTACCACCCCGCAAACCGGATCGCGTCCTCTGGTACAAATAAACGACAAAATCTCCCAAAAAAGCCCCCTTGTTCCCGGGGGCTTTTCTTTTTTACAATGGGAGAGAGGTGAGAAAATTGGTCAGGAAAGTCATCATTGGTCTCTGTGCCGGTTTGGCCTGCTTTTTACTGGGCTGGCAAACCGGGCGGCTGGTGGAAAAAGAGCCGGCAGCCATGGTGCTAAAGGCGGACAAGCTCTTGAACCAGGTTAAACTGCCGGTTGATGCCAGCCTGGTGCCCGCAGCTCAGCCCCGGGTGGAGGAAGAAAAGCAAGAGCAATCCCTGACGGAGGTAAAAAAGGAGGCGCCGAAAAAGGTACAGACCAGAACAAAAATTAAAAATAACCAGCAAACGCAGCAGGTGGTGAACATTAATCAGGCTACCGCTGAGGAACTGGAGAATCTGCCTGGTATCGGTCCGGCCCTGGCCCGGCGAATAGTGGAATATCGCAATCAGCATGGTCTCTTTACTGATAAAGAGCAGTTACTGGCTGTGCCGGGCATCGGGCCGAAAAAGATGGTGGAACTCCGGCCCCGGGTCAGGATATGAATCCCCTGGTTGGAACTGCCCTCAGCTACGCTCTGGTGCTGCTCAGCTGGGAACAGGGGGGATGGCTGTTCTGGTTTGCTTGCCTGTTGGCCCTGCTGGCCCTTTTTAGCTGGCGGCCCCGGAAGATTCTACTGCCCATCGGGGCAGGGATAGTGCTGGCGGGGCTGGTGCTGGCTCTCTGGCAATATTCCTTTCCTCGCTTGCCCTGGCAGGAGGGGCAAAAGGTGACTGTGGAAGGGGAATGGCTGGAAACCAGTCCGACAGCTTATGGCTGGAAAGGCATCCTGCGTACTGATGCTGGCAAAGTGCTGGTCTATACCGGGACGGAGATCGGGGCAGGGCGCCGGGCCCGGGTTAGTGGTAAGGCGGAACAGCCGCCCCCGGCCCTCAATCCCGGCCAGTTCGATTACCGGCGCTATCTCTGGCACCGGAAGATCAGCTGGCAAATCAAGGCGGACAGGGTGAGTGACCTGGGGCCAGGCAGCAGTTGGCGCCTGGCTCTGGCAGGGCTGAGGGGACAAATCAGCCAGCAGGCACTAAACAATGCGCCGGGCCGCAGTGGCACCTTGCTGGCAGCCATGGTCTGGGGTCAGGAGCAGTACCTGGAGTCAGAGACCAGAGATGGACTGAACCGGGCGGGGCTGGCCCATCTCCTTTCTGTTTCCGGCTTCCATGTCTCCCTGCTGGCGGTGCCGGTCTGGCTCTGGAGCCGCCGGCTGGGGGGCTCGCCCTGGTGGCGGCTGGGGGCAGCTCTGACCCTGGCCCTTTTTTATGGCGCTCTTTCCGGTTTTGAGCCACCTGTACTCAGGGCGCTGATTATGCTGGCTCTGGCCATGCTGGGCCGGGAGCTGGGCCAGGGCAAAGATGATGAAGCCGGATTAGCCCTGGCTCTGTTTCTGACTTCCTTTACCCAGCCCTTGCTGATTACGGAAGCTGGTTACCAGCTGACCTTTCTTGCCACCTGGGCCTTGCTGGTGCCTGGGCGGCAGCTGAGGGGGCGCTGGGCCTGGCTGTCTTTGCCCCTGCTGGTACAGACCTTCACTTTACCAGCACTGATTTACCACTTCCACTACTTTAATCCCTGGTCCCTGCTGGCCAATCTGCTGCTAACCCCGGTGGCTACACTGACTCTCTGGCTGGGGTTTCTGGCCGGGAGTCTGGGCTGGTTCTGGCCCCTCTGGGGACAGGCCCTTTATCCGGCAGCAGCGTTGCCGGCCCTGCTGTTGCTCGCTGCTGCTGACCTGATCCAGCAGTTGCCGGGGGCCCGGTTGGTTTTTCGGGGCTGGTCGGCGGCTGCTACCGTCCTGTTTTTGCTGGTGCTGGCCTGGTTTTTACGGGGCGGCTGGGCGGGCAGCAGTGGCCTCTGGCTGCGGGGTTGGGCCTGGCGGCTATTGCCTGGTCGCTGGCGCTACGGACTGGCGGTAGGGCTGGTAATAGGCTGTTTTAGCCTTTACTGGCGCTGGTCCCAACCGGCTTTGCAGGTTACCTGGCTGGCTGTAGGGGAAGGGTTTGCTGCGGTAATCACTACCCGGACCGGGGAAACCTATTTGCTGGATGCCGGCCCAGCCGGCAAGCGGGTAGTAGGGGCCTATCTGGCCCAGGCGGGAATTGATCATCTGCGGGGAGTCATCATTACCCACCCTCATGCTGACCATTATGGGGGTCTGGAGGAGCTTATGGGGAAGGTGAGCATCGACTGGCTGGCAGCGGGGCCGGGAGCCTGGCAGGAACCGGCGCTGGCTGCCCTGGGGCAGAGCTGGCAGAGGGAGGGAACCCGACTACTCACCTGGCAGCAGGGGGAAGACAGACAGCTGGCCCCTGGTATGCGCCTCAGGGTATTAATGGCCAGAACAGCAGGAGAGGATTGGAATCAGCGCTCCCTTGTGATAGAATTGAAAAAGGACAATTACTCCCTCTTGTTTACCGGAGATGCCGATCGTCAGGGGCTGGACCAGCTGGCCAGTGCCTACCGGCCCCAGGACCTGCTGGCAGTAACTATGCCCCATCATGGCAGCCGGGATGGGGCTAGTGGCTACTGGCTACAGCGCTGGCAACCCCGGCTGGCGGTGATTCCTGTAGGCCCTAATCGCTATGGTCACCCCCATCAGGAAACCCTGCTCAGGCTGCAAAGGCAGGGGATAGCCGTATTGCGCACTGACCGCCAGGGAGCGGTAAGCCTTAGTTGGCCGGAGGGAGAGGATCCGCAGATTAGCTTTTTCAGGCAGGAGGAACCTTAATGCTGGCAGCAGACGGAGTTTTACAGAGCATTAAAAGAGGGGTAGTCAGTCCCCTTTATTTTATCTATGGTGAGGAAACCTGGCAGATTCGGGAGCTGGTACGGGCTTTTCGGGAGTTGCTGGCTCCCGCGCTGCGGGATTTTAATTTACAGGTACTGGATGGGAAGAACACTTCCTGGGAGCAGCTGGTAAACAGCGCCCGCACCATTCCCTTTCTGGCTGAACGGCGGGTAGTAATCGTGGAAAACTGGCAGGCCCTGCTCGCGGGAGAAGGCGGGCAGGGGGAAGAAGTCTTTTTGAGCTACCTGTCTGATCCCAACCCGGCCACGACCCTGGTGCTGGTCCAGGAAGGCAAGCCGGATAAAGGGCGGAAAGCGGTGAAGGCCCTGGAAAAAGCAGCCCAGGTGGTGCAGTGTACCCAACCCAAAGGCAGTGAATTGCTGGAGTTTATCCGCAACCAGGCCAGGCAGCTGGGCTTGAGACTGGAAGAGGAGGCGATCCGGGAGCTGGCCCTGATGGCAGGTAGTAACCTGCCTTTGCTCCACCAGGAGCTGCAAAAACTGGCCCTGTATGCCCAGGGGGAGATGCTGAACAAGGACCAGATTCAGGAGCTGGTGGCCCCTAGTCCAGAAGCAACCATCTTTCAGCTGGTGGATGCGGTGGCTGAAGGGCGCTTTACCGCAGCCTTACCGCTGTTGAAAGAACTTCTTTTTCACGGGGAACCACCGGCACGCATCCTGTATATGCTTACCCGCCAGTTTCGCTTGCTCTGGCAGGCCAGTTTGCTGGCAGCACGGGGCTACGGGGATAAGCAAATAGCTGCCCAGATCAATGCCCCCCCTTTTGCTGTTCCCAAATTACTGCGCCAGAGCCGCCGGTTTTCTGAGGGGGATTTCTATACCATCTGGGACATACTGCTGGAGGCAGATCTGGCCCTCAAAACCAGTCGCCAGGACCAGCAGCTGGTGCTGGAGCTGACAATTTTACGGTTGTGCGGAAAAAAATAAAAACAGCAGGACTGTGAGCCTGCTGTTTTTTTAATGACTAATCTGTCGACAAATTAGCCGGCGATTTGATTGAATTTCCTGGTTAAACGGGATTTGCGCCGAGCAGCGGCGTTCTTATGTAGAACACCTTTGGTAACTGCCTTGTCCAACAGGCGGCAAGCCTTAACTAAAGCAGCTTTGGCGTTATCCACATCAGTGGTGGCCAGAGCTTCATGGAAACGCCGGATGGCAGTTTTTACGGTGGATTTGATGGCAGCATTGCGCAAAGCACGCTTTCTGGCTTTGATAGCTCTTTTGGCTGCGGACTTGATGTTGGCCACAGATTTCACCTCCTTCGGGGTTGCAGTCAACAAAAGTAATTTTAACATGAGTAACCCAAAAAAGCAAGAGTATAAATTAAGAATAGGATATGGTCAATTGGGTATCCTAACGTTGAACGTAAAAACAAGGGGGTGAAAATAATGCTGGGAGCGATTGTGCGTTTTATAGTCTCTGCCATAGTACTTATGGTTGTCAGTTTCCTGGTACCCGGCTTTAAGGTTGCCGGTTTCGTCGGCGCCCTGATAGCAGCAGCGGTTATTGCGATTCTGGGTTATGTGGCTGAGCTGGTACTGGGAGACAAAGTCTCACCGCGTAGCCGGGGTCTGGTCGGCTTTATTACCGCAGCGGTGGTTATCTATCTGGCCCAGTTTATCGTTCCGGCCCAGATCAGCGCTTCCATTCTGGGAGCATTGATTGCCGCTTTTGTCATCGGTTTGATCGATGCAGTGGTACCGACCATGATTCGCTAACAGGAAAAGTTAAAATAAAAGGACTGTCGGCAAAAGTGCCGGCAGTTTTTTTGTTCTATTTGCCTGAAGGCCTGCATAGATATATTCTGCAGGCAGGAGGTGGACAAAATGCGGTTCAAAGGCAGGACAGCGGGCTGGTTAGCCCTGGGATTGACTACTTTGCTGGCGGCCTGGTGGAATATTCCCACCCGGGCCCAGGTGGAGGCGGTAGATAAGGTGGGGCAAATAGCGCCCAAAATGGATGCCCGTCAGATGTTACAGCGGGAATTGCCTTTGCTGGGAACGGAAATGATGTGGACAAGCCCGGAATGGCTGCCGGTAGGCAAACCCCAGGTATATCTGGCCCAGGGGATTCCCTTCTTGCGGGTGATGGCCGAAGAGGAGGAATGGAATGACAGTGATAAACCAGTGGCCCGGACCGATAGGGTGGTGGATAGTGTCTATCAGCCCCAGGCTGATCCGCATGAAGAGGTCAAACCGGAACAGGTGCCGGGTTTAGGTCAGTTTCGCCTCTGGTTGCCAGCGGGACAGAAGGTTCCTCTGGTTGGGATTTATAATACCCATACTTCCGAAACTTATCGCCTTACTGATAAAACCGACAAGGTACCCGGGGAAAAAGGCGGGGTTTTTGCCGCTGCTTCCGCCCTGGCGGAAGAGCTGAGCAGCCGCTATGGCATTGGCGTAGTGCAGAGCCAGGCTATTCATGATGAAAACTGGCTTCTGCATAATCCCTATGCCAATTCGGCTGTGACGGCCCGGCAGATGCTGGAAAAGTATCCGGACTTGCAGCTTCTTATCGATATTCACCGGGATGCAGAAGTGCCCCGGGAGAACAGTGTGGTAAAAATCCAGGGCCGGGAGGCCGCCCGGATTATGCTGGTGGTGGGCACCAACAGCAGGGGCAATCACCCCAGCTGGCAAAAAAACCTGGCTTTTGCCCAGCAGCTGGCAAAGCAGATTGAGCAACAATATCCAGGCCTGGTGCGAAAGGTGATGACTAAACCAGGCCGCTATAACCAGCATCTCCATCCCCGGGCTGTTTTGATTGAAATTGGGAGTACAAGCAATTCTACAGCTGAGGCAGAATACACTGCCCGCCTGCTGGCTAAAATGGTAGCAGATGTTGTCAAGAAATAAAATCAGGAGTATAATCGTTGTTAAGTATAGAGAGATAGGGGATGGGGACAGGTGCAATATTTATTACTGGTATTGACAGCTTTTTTCTGGGGTGGGGCCTTTATTGCTGGAAAAGTGGCAGTAAAGACGACACCCCCTTTTGTCGTGGCTTTTTTACGTTTTCTGATAGCTGGTATTTTACTTTTGTTGCTACTGAGGCGTCGGGAGGGTTGGCCGGACTGGCGGAAGAAAGAAAATTTCTATGGTCTTTTCTTTTTAGGTCTAACCGGGGTGTTTGGCTATAATATGCTATTTTTTGAGGCTCTCAAACATACTTCTCCTGTCAATGGTTCCCTGATTGTGGCGGCCAATCCCGGAGTTACGGCTTTAATCAATCGCTTCTGGCATGGTGAAAGACTGGGGCCACGGCGCTGGCTGGGGATTCTGCTGTCCTTTACCGGGGTTACTCTGGTCATCTGCCGGGGAGATCTGGAGCTGCTGGCCAATTTGCGCTTTAATTTTGGCGATATTCTGCTGGTGGGCGCTACTTTGTGCTGGGCCCTTTATTCCATCAAAGGCAAAGAGGTCATGAACAACTTTACTCCCCTGGCGGCCACGGCTTTTGCCTGTACGTTCGGGGCCTTATTACTCTTGCCTTTTGCCCTCTGGCAGGGGGGGCAACAGGGATGGAGCTGGCTGGGACAGGCCCAGCCCTGGCTGGCCATTATCTTTTTGGCAATTTTTGCTTCTGTGCTGGGGTTTGTCTGGTGGTACCAGGGAGTGCAGGCTATCGGGGCATCCCGGGCTGCCATTTTCATCAATCTGGTGCCCATTTCAGTGATGCTGATGTCAGCCCTGCAGGGGGAAAAGTTGACCTGGGTACAGCTGCTGGGAGCAGCCCTGGTGCTGGGTGGGGTTTATCTGACCTCCATGGCTAAAGTCCAGCCTGGCCGGGCACACTAAAAAGTAAAAGCCTGGTTGAAAGGATGGACCCCTGTGCAAAAACTGGTGCTGGTACTGGCACTGACGGTGACTTTCTGGGGAGTGGCAACAGCCTACTCTGTATTTGTCCACTGGGTGAAGCCGCCTGCTGACCCCTGGCAACGAACGGTACAGGGGCTGGAGCGAAGCTTCAAAAAGGTGGAAAAGCGACTGACCGTGGAACTGGCGGCCCGCAGGGCTTTGCTGAAATACTGGCGAAAGGAAGACGGACATGAGTAGCAAAAGCGGTGGAGTGGCCCGGGCGGCCGGTATTTTAATGGTGACCATGATATTAAGCCGCATCCTGGGACTGGTAAGGGATCAGGTGCTTACTGCCCGCTTTGGCAGCAGCCATTTAACTGATGCTTATCTGGCGGCTTTTACCATACCCGATTTGCTATATAACTTGCTGGTGGGTGGCGCCCTGAGCGCCGCCTTTATTCCGGTTTTTTCCTCCTACCTGGCCCGGGGGGAAGAGAAAGAGGCCTTTACTGTTGCCTCTACAGCTATCAATCTGGTTATGCTGCTTCTCAGTCTGGGGACAGTGCTGGCCATGATATTTACCCCCGCTCTGATGCCCCTGGTAGCTTACAAGTTTCCTGCTGAGACCAGGGAAATAACCATTTATCTGACCCGCATTATGTTGCCTTCGGTGCTATTTACCGCCCTTAACGGGCTGATGATGGGCATTCTCAATTCCTACAAGCATTTTACCGCTCCGGCGGTAGGGGCACTCTGGTATAATGTGGCCATCATCCTGGCTGGTTGGTTTCTCGCCCCCTGGCTGGGGATTGCAGCCTTTCCGGTGGGGGTCTTGCTGGGAGTAATGGCCAATTTCCTCTGGCAGTTGCCCCGGGTGAAAAAAATAGGCTTTCGTTACCGGCCGGTACTGGAGCTCCGGCATCCTGGCCTGCAAAAAATGCTGTGGCTGATGTTACCGGCTTTACTGGGGCTGGCGGCTAATCAGATCAATCTGATTATCAATCAGAATCTGGCTTCCGGACTGGATGCAGGCAGTATCACAGCCCTACGGGTAGCCAACCGCCTGATGGCGGTACCTCTGGGGGTTTTTGCCTTTGCGATTGGGGCTGCGGTTTTTCCCACCCTTACCTCACTGGCGGCTGTGGGCAAAATGTCGGAATTCAAAAACACTCTGCTGGATGGCCTGCGTTCGGTTTTTTTCATTACCCTGCCGGCAGCCGCAGGTCTGATGGCATTAGCAGAACCCATTGTGCGCCTGCTGTTTCAGCAGGGCAAGTTTTCTGCTGCTGATACCCGGCTGACAGCCCTGGCCCTGTTCTGGTATTGTCTCGGCCTTTTTGCCCAGGGAGCGGTGCTGGTGGTAACCCGGGCTTTTTATGCTTTGCAGGATACCACTACTCCTGTAAGTGTGGCAGTGGTAACAATCTTAATCAACTATCTACTGAATGTAGCTATGGTGGAGCGCTTTGCAGCGCCCGGGCTGGCTTTTGGTTATTCGGTTACAGGTATTATCAATTTCCTGGCTTTGCTTTATCTTTTGCGGCGCAAGACCGGGCCTCTCGGACTGTCCCAGCTGGTGCGTTCCTGGGGCAAGGGCAGTATAGCTGCTCTGGTGATGGGGATAGCGGTTTATTTCCTGGACCAGGGGCTGGTGCAGGTGGTCCCGGTCAGCCAGAAGGGAGGGCAGTTGCTGGAAGTACTGCTCACTGTGACAAGTGGAGCTGCCCTGTACTGGTTGCTGGCTCGCCTCTTCAAAATGCAGGAAGCGGAACAGGTGCGCCAGCTGGTGCGGCGTTTGAACAGGCAACGAGCGGCTTAGCTCTTGCCTGTATTTTTTTTCACCTCGGAGAAATACTAACCTCAGCAGGCAGAGTTTGGCTGAACGAGGTGAGAGTATGCGCTGGTTCGGGGGTAAAAAGAGCAATTCGCTGAAAGCACGGGTTCAGTACCTGCAGGGACGGTTTCAACAGGCCCCTGATTTTACTATTCGCTATTTTCGCATTGGCAAAAGCCTGGAACAGGAAGGCGCCATTGTTTTCTTGAAAGGCATTGTTGATCGCACCATGGTCCATGCCGATATTCTGCGGCCTTTGCTGATCTGGGGGCGGCAGACGGAGAGCGTGGACTGGCAGGCAACAGAATCTTTGTTGTTATCGGTAGGGCAAATCAAGGAACTGGGAAACATAGAGGAGGGGGTACAGTCCCTGTTGCGCGGGGATACCCTCTTGTTGCTGGATGGGCTGGACCTGATTTATGCCATTAATACCCGGGGCTGGGAAAAACGGGGCATAACGGAACCCTCCTCGGAGCCGGTTATTCGTGGTCCTCATGATGGCTTTACAGAAACCCTGGTCACTAACCTGTCCCAAATTCGGCGGCGGCTGAAAACCACCCGGCTCAAAGCCAAACGTTATCAGGTGGGGAGATATAGCAAGACTGATGTGGCTTTGCTTTACCTGGATGGTATCGCCAATCCCCAGGTAATCGAGGAGCTGGAGAAACGGATCGAACAGCTGGATCTGGATGCTTTGCAAAGCAGTGGCCAACTGGAACAACTGATCGAAGATAATCCCTATTCTCCTTTTCCCCAGATTCAGTCCACCGAGCGACCGGACAAAGCAGTGGCCAATTTACTGGAGGGCCGGGTGGTTTTGGTGGTGGATGGTAGCCCCCAGGTGCTGATTGCCCCGTCGGTTTTCAGCCAGTTTTACCAGAGTCCGGAGGATTACGGTTCCCGCTGGCTAATGGCCACTTTTGTGCGCCTGATGAGGCTGGGCGGGTTCATAGTGGCTCTGACTCTGCCGGCAATTTATATTGCCTTGATTTCTTTCAATTATGAGATGATACCTCTGCGCTTATTGATACCTCTGGCGGAAAGCCGTTCCCGGGTGCCTTTTCCGCCCATAGTTGAGGCAATGCTGATGGAAATAACCATTGAGCTGTTGCGGGAAGCGGGGATTCGCCTGCCCAGCCCTATCGGACAAACTATCGGTATCGTGGGCGGTCTGGTGGTGGGCCAGGCGGCCGTGCAGGCTGGCCTGGTCTCCAATGTTATGGTAATTGTAGTAGCGGTGACAGCCATTGCATCTTTTGTGGTGCCTACCTATGATGTGGGCTTTTCGGTACGGCTTTTGCGTTTCCCCCTTATGTTTCTGGCCTCAGCCTTTGGGCTGGTGGGGATTGCAGTGGGTTTGACCATGTTGCTGGCCCATCTGGCTATTCTGGAGTCGGTAGGTACTCCTTATGCCCTGGGTATCAGCCCCTTGCGCCTTAAGGACTGGCTGGATTCAGCTATTCGTGCGCCTAGCTGGTTTCTGAATCAGCGGCCTACCATCGGTCATCCCTTGAACCGGACCAGACAGCAGACGGGAAAGGGGGAGAAAAAGCATGAGTAAAACGGCACCAGCAGGCAAGCTTACCCGACAACAGCTATTTTTCCTTATTTCCGGGATCCAGATCGGGGTGGGTATACTTTCCTTGCCAGCTGGTTTGCACAAGGTTGCCCGCCAGGATGGCTGGATTTCCGCCTTTATTGCGGGGTTAATGGCTGCCCTGGGACTGGTGTTTATCCATCTGGTTTGCCGCCGCTTTCCCGGACAGGCCCTTTATGATATTCTGGACAGCGTTTGGGGGAAATATCTGGGTAAATTCTGGACTGGATTGTTTATTATCTATTTCTGGGCTACAGGGGCGGTAATTTTCTGTATATATTTGGAAATCCTGCAAATCTGGATGCTGCCCCTGACACCGCGCTGGGTCCTGATTATCCTTTTAATGTTACCGGTTTTTTACCTGGTATTCAATGGGTTGACTGTACTGGGACGTTTTGCGGAAATGCTGTTTCTCATCAGTGCCTGGATTGTGATCCTTCTTTATTTCCCTCTGCGGGAGGCTCACTGGTATTATCTCAAACCCATCGGTACGGCAGGCCTGAAAGCCATCCTGCTGGGGAGTTTTAAAGCAGCTCTGGCTATGCTGGGGTTTGAGTTTTACTGGCTGGCCTATCCCTATACCAGTCCACGGCGGCGCTTGCTCTTCTGGGCCCTGGCTGCCAATGGCCTGGTTACTATTCTCTACATGGCAGTAACAGTAATTGCTTTTGCTTTTTATAGCCCGGAGGAGATTGAAAGCTGGCGCTGGCCGACTCTGGGCTTACTCAAGGTGATTCAGTTTTCTTTTATTGAGCGGATGGAATATGTGATTTTAGCTCTTTGGGTGCCGGTAGTCCTTTTGACTGTGATTGGGATGTTTTATGGTGCCGGTTTAGGAACAGCGCATTTGCTGAAGCGTAAGGATCATCGTTATCTAACTTTGCTTCTGGTCCTGCTGGCAGGGGTTGTCGACATATTTTTACCTGATGCTGATAAATTGAGTAAACTGGGAGATTATCTGGGTTATGCCGGTTTAGGGCTGGGGATCCTCCTGCCAGGACTAAGCTGGTTGCTGGCCAGTTTGCTGCCCAGGGGAGGGATGAGGAATGAAAAGAATTAAAACCCTGGCTCTGGGCTTGATTCTATTAATCACCAGTGGTTGCTGGGATGCCAGACCCCTGGAAGAAAGCACCATCACCCTGAGTGTGGGGATTGACCGGGATGAACGGGGACGGTTGCTCATGACCACCGTGGCTCCAGTGCTGGAGGAAGATGCGAAAAAGAAGGTACTGGTTGTCTCCACTCTGGCCCATACTCCCCGCCAGGCTCGCATGAATCTGGACCGGATGTTACCAAATCCGATCAGTGGTGGTAAACTCCAATTTATTTTGATCGGTGAGGAACAAGCCCGAAATGGTATCCGGGGTATCATGGATGTGTTTTTCCGGGATCCTGGCAATCCTTCTACTGCCTATGTGGGAGTAGTGGAGGGCAAGGCCCAGGAGCTCTTTATGCAGGAATATCCTGATAAGCCCCGCATTTCCCTTTACCTGGCCAGCCTGGTCAAACACGGTAAGGGGGAAGGAAAGGTGATACCTGTTACAGTGCAGCGCCTGCGCACCATGATGTATGATGAAGGCCAGGATACCTTTTTGCCCTATTTTCGCCGGGGGGCCAAGGAAGTTAGCCTGGCTGGCACTGCGTTGTTTATAGAGGACAAATTCAAAACAGTCCTGCCGCCACGGGAAAGCGCCTGGCTCTCCCTGGTTAACGGCGATACCAGCAGAATAAAACTTACTATGCGCTGGCGCAAGGATGAACTGGAAACACCTGATGACTTCCTTTCGGTCTGTTATTTTGCCGAGGATCGGGACTTCAAGGTGCATAAAGGAGAGGGGTGGAAAGTGGAAATAAATCTAAAAACCAGGACGTCCCTGGAGGAAGTTCCCTGGGATTTAGATTTAAGTGATAAAAAAACTGTCAAGAAAATACAGAGTTTTTTAAGTCAGGAAGCTCAGAGGGAAATCATGAATATGTTGCGGTTTGTACAGAAAGTGCCTGCTGATGTCCTGGGTGTGGGCCAGCGGATACGGGCAGAGTTCCCGCGGGAATGGCAAAAAATGGACTGGAGGCAGGAATTTCCCCGGGTAAAGTTTCAGGTCAAGGTTCAGGTGGATATTGCCCGCACTGGATTGACCAAATAGGATTGCTCCTCAGGGCAGAAAATGCTATAATATTTTGGTAACTGATGCCCTGAAGGAGGACAGAACAGCATGGTCCATGACCATATTCGCAATTTCTGCATTATCGCTCATATTGACCACGGCAAATCCACTCTGGCCGACCGGCTGTTGGAATATACCGGCACCTTAAGTGAACGGGAAATGACGGAACAGGTGCTGGACTTGATGGAACTGGAAAAGGAACGGGGTATTACCATCAAGCTGCAGGCTGTGCGCCTCAATTATAAGGCCAGGGATGGCAGGGAATACATCCTCAACCTGATTGACACACCTGGCCATGTGGACTTTACCTATGAGGTATCCCGAAGTCTGGCCGCCTGTGAAGGAGCGCTGCTGGTGGTGGATGCCTCCCAGGGGATTGAGGCCCAGACTCTGGCCAATGTCTATATGGCCTTAGAGCATGATCTGGAAATCATCCCGGTAATCAATAAAATCGACCTGCCCAGTGCCGAGCCGGAGCGGGTGCGGCAGGAGATTGAAGATGTAATCGGTCTGGATGCTTCTGAAGCCATCCTGGCTTCAGCCAAAGCCGGTATCGGGGTGGAAGAGATTCTGGAAGCCATTGTAGCCAAAATTCCGGCTCCCAAGGGGGATCCTGAGGCTCCCCTGCAGGCCTTGATTTTTGACAGTCACTTTGACCCCTACAAGGGGGTAATCGTCTACTTCCGGGTAGTGCAGGGCACCATCAAAAAAGGTATGAAGATTCGCTTCATGGCCACGGGCAAGGAGTTTGAAGTCACCGAAGTGGGGACTTTCCGGCCTTTCCCGGTGCCGACAGAGCAGCTGTCGGTGGGTGAGGTGGGCTATCTGGCGGCCAGTATCAAAAATGTGAAAGATACTACTGTTGGGGATACTATTACCGAAGCGGAGCGGCCGGCTGCTGAGCCTTTGCCCGGTTACCGCAAGGCCACGCCCATGGTCTTCTGTGGCCTCTATCCAGTGGATAGCGGGGATTATGAGGATCTGCGGGATGCCCTGGAAAAGCTCAATCTCAATGATGCGGCCTTAATCTATGAGCCGGAGACATCGGTGGCGCTGGGTTTTGGTTTTCGCTGTGGGTTCCTGGGGCTGTTACACATGGAGATTATCCAGGAGCGCCTGGAGCGGGAATACGGCCTGACTTTGATCACTACTGCCCCCAGTGTGGTCTACCGGGTTTTTCTGACCAACGGGGAAGTAATCGATATCGATAACCCTACCAAATTGCCGCCGCCTACTCAGATCGAACACCTGGAGGAACCCTATGTCAAAGCCACCATCATGGTGCCCAACAATTTTGTCGGGGCAATTATGGATCTGGCTCAGGAAAAGCGGGGCAATTTCCTCAACATGGAATACCTGAGTGAAAGCCGGGTCATGTTGCATTATGAACTGCCCCTGGCGGAAATCGTTTATGATTTCTTTGATCAGCTTAAATCCAGGACCAAGGGTTATGCTTCTTTTGATTATGAATTCATTGGCTACAAGCCATCCAAACTGGTCAAACTGGATATACTCATCCACGGGGAAGTGGTGGATGCCCTTTCCTTTATTGTCCACAAGGACAAAGCCTACCAGCGCGGGCGGCAGATGGTGGAAAAACTGCGGGATCTCATCCCCCGCCACCAGTTTGAAATCCCTATCCAGGCGGCCATCGGCAATAAAGTCATCGCCCGGGAGACGGTCAAGGCTTTACGCAAAAATGTACTGGCCAAGTGTTATGGCGGGGATATTACCCGGAAGAAAAAGCTGCTGGAAAAACAAAAAGAAGGGAAAAAGCGGATGAAGCAGGTGGGAAATGTGGAAATTCCCCAGGAAGCCTTTATGGCAGTGCTCAGTATTGACCAGAAATAAAAGAGGCCGGGTTTCCGGCCTCTTTATACTTCGGCAATGGCATCAGTGGGGCAATTTTCCAGAGCTTCCCTGGCCTCATCCTCCAGGTCATCTGGCACCTCATCCACAATGGCTTTGGCTTTGCCTTCATCATCCCAGTCATAGACATCGGGGCAGGTGCTGACGCAGGCGCCACAGCTGATGCACAAATCAGGATCTACCTTGACTTTCATGGTCTCAACCTCCTTCGCCTACAGTTTGCCCGAAAGGGGGAAAAATATGCTGGGGGTCTATGTTCATGTTCCCTTTTGTTTGCGAAAATGCCATTATTGTGATTTTTATTCCCGGCCGGCCAGCGGGGAAGAAAGGGAGCGCTATCTTGACCTTGTTTGCCAGGAAACGGAAGCGGCTGTCCGGCAGGTGCCGGAACGAGAAGTGGATACCATTTTCCTGGGGGGCGGTACTCCGGGGCTGCTGGGTCCAGAGGGCATAAAAAAAATTCTGCAGGCTATTGCCGGGAATTTTCATATCATCAATACCGTTGAAATAACTATGGAGACAAACCCCGGGGCAAATAGAGATATCTGGCCGCTAATGGCAGCAGCAGGCATCAACCGGGTGAGTCTGGGTGCTCAGGCGGCCCAGGAGCGACTGTTACGGGTTTTAGGCCGCTGCCATACCTGGCAGGAAGTCCAGAACACGGTGCAGGCAGTTCGCCGGGCTGGCTTAACCAACCTCAATCTCGACCTGATGTACGGATTGCCGGGACAATCCCTGGCGGACTGGCAGGAAACAGTAGCAGCTGCCCTGGCGCTGGAAGTGCCCCATCTCTCCCTTTATGCCCTGAAAGTGGAAGAAAATACCCCCTTTGACCGCTGGGAAAGGGAGGGCAGGATAACCCTGCCGGAAGAAGAGGAATGGGCGGAAATGTACTGGTGGGCCAGGGAAAAACTGGAGACAGCAGGTTACCTGAATTATGAACTGAGTAACTTCGCCCGGCCAGGATTCGAATGCCGGCATAATCTCAAATACTGGCGCCGCCAGCCTTATCTGGGACTGGGGCCGGCAGCCCATTCCTGCTGGGGGAATGTACGCTGGGCCAATCCCGCCAGCCTGGAGGAGTGGGAAGCAGAAGTTCGGGCTCGGGGCTGGAGCGGGCAGCTGGTGGAAAGGCTGAGCGAGAAAGAAATCCTGGCTGAACAGGTTATTCTCGGCCTGCGCCTGGCCGAAGGAGTGGTTCTGACCCCGGAAATTGAGGCAGAATGGTCAACAGTTATAGCTTCTCTGAAGCAGCGGGGTCTGGTCCAGGTTTCGGGAAACAGGCTTAAACTCACGCGGCAGGCCTGGTATATTGCCAATGAAGTGATGGCAGAGTTTATCTAGTACCTTGACATTCCCTGCCCCAGGTGGTATTTTTTAAGTAGTGGCCTTTAGCACTCGTCTGGTGAGAGTGCTAACAACGGGCCTGGCGGAAGGTGATGAGGGATGCAATTGGATGAGCGGAAAAAGCGCATTTTACTGGCGATTATTCAGGACTATATTGCTACCGCTGAACCGGTAGGCTCCCGAACCATTGCCAAAAAGTATGAGCTGGGGGTGAGCCCGGCTACTATACGCAATGAAATGGCCGACCTGGAAGAAATGGGCTATATCGAACAGCCTCATACTTCAGCGGGGCGGATTCCCTCAGACCTGGGCTATCGCTATTATGTGGACTTTTTGATGGAGAAATACCGCCTGGCTGATGAAGACCGGGAATACATCCGCCAGGGGTTTGAAACCAGACGGATGGAAGTGGCCCAGGTGATTCAGCGGACTGGCCAGCTGCTGTCCCAGATGACCAATTATACCACAATAGTGCTGGGACCACAGCTGGGCAAAACGGGGATTAAGCATGTGCAACTGGTACCGGTAGAACCAGGCAAGGCCTTGCTGGTCATGGTCAGCCTTTCCGGTCTGGTACAGAACCGGCTCATCGAGATTCCGGAAAATTTGTCTGCCGAGGATTTATGGCAGATTAGCCAGGTATTGAATGCCAAGCTCCATGGCAAAACCATAGCCGATATTCGCCGCACCCTGTTGCAGGAGATTTATTCTGAACTGGCCCGGCAACGGGCGGTGGCGGAACTGGTACTGGATTTACTCAGCCAGGAGGAGCTTCTGAGCGGGGAGGAAAAGGTCTATCTGGCCGGGATCCTCAATATTCTTAACCAGCCGGAATTTCGCAATATCGAGAAAATCAAGACTCTGTTGTCCCTGCTGGAACAGGAGGAACAGCTGCGCCACCTGGTTCAGCCCGAGGATGAAGGCTTGCTGGTGCGAATCGGGGCAGAGAACCCCATTCAGGTGATGCGGGATTGTTCCATGATCACTGCTACCTATACGGTCGATGGTCAGGTGGTGGGAGCCATCGGGGTACTGGGCCCCACCCGGATGGAGTATGCCCGGGTGATGGCCCTGGTGGAATATATTACCGAAAACCTCTCCCAGATGCTGACCGATTTTTACCGCCGCACCTAGAGCGGCTGAAGGAGGTAAGGCAATGAGCTTAAAACAGCAAGCTGTCCAGGCCACCGAGGTGGATGAGAAACTGGCAGCTCTGATGACCAATGCCAATGCCATCAGGGCCATTGCCGCTGCTGTGGAAGGCACTCTGGGTCCTAAAGGTCTGGATACCATGCTGGTGGATAAATTCGGTGACGTGGTCATCACCAATGACGGCGTCACCATTTTAACGCTGATGGAAGCCAATCATCCGGCCGCCCGATTGCTGATCAATGTGGCAAAAGCCCAGCAGGCGGAAATCGGTGATGGTACTACCACTGCCACTGTGATGGCCGGGGCCCTGGTTGCAGAAGGGGTTAACCAGGTAGTACGGGGGGTGCCGGTCACCAGGGTGATCGAGGGCATCCGGATAGGAGTCAGGGGAGCCCTGGAGTTTATCGAGCAACAGGCCCGCCCTGTACGCAGCCTCAAGGATCCCCTGCTCTATCGCATTGCCTACATAGCCGGACGGGAAAACGAGGATATTGCCCGCCTGGTAGTGGATGCAGCCCGCCTGGTGGGAATCAAGAAATTGAAGGAACCGGGCTTTAAGCTGGCAGATACGATTGTGGCCGAGGAAGGGGCCGATAACCAGGTCTTTTCCGGGGTGATCATCAACAAGGAACCTATGAATGACGAGATGCCCCGGGACCTGCGGGATGTAAAAGTCCTGATCATTGATGATGCCCTGGAACCGGAGGAGCTGGAAGATGAGGCCCTGGCTACTGAGGCCGGTTTCAATCGCTATATGGAATTACAGCAGGAATTCAAGGATAATGTGCGCAAAATCGTGGATCTGGGTGTAGGACTGGTTATCGTTGACCGCGGGGTAGAGGCCTGGGCGGAAGAAACTCTGACTGACGCCGGAGTGATGGTGTTACAGCGGGTTTCCAACAAGGAACTGCGCAAGGCAGCGGAACATACAGGAGCCCGACCCATTAAACGCACCGGTCTCAAGCGCTCCCCGGAAGAACTGGTTCGCTATCTGGGCCAGGCCAAATGGGTGCTGGCTGATGAGCGCCTGGAACATGTGCGGATTCTCGGTGGTGCTGGTAAACCTATGGCTACCGTGCTGGTGGGAGCCGCCACTGAAGAAGTAGTCGGTGAACGGGAGCGGATTGCCAAGGATGCCGCTTCCTCCGTTCAGGCTGCTGTTTGTGGCGGGGTAGTGGCCGGAGGCGGTTCCCTTGAGCTGGCTGCTGCTCGCCAGGTGGAAAAACTGCGGGAAAACACCCGGGGTATGGCTGCCTATGGTATTGATTGCGTGGTGGCTGCCCTCAAACGGCCCCTGGCCCAAATCGTGGAAAATGCCGGCTTCAATTCTCTGGAGAAACTGGGGGATGTGGTAGCTGCTCAGGCGGAAAAAGGCAATAACGCCCTGGCCATAGATTGTGACAGCGGTCAGGTAGTGGATATGTGGGAACTAGGCGTGGTTGATCCGGCCCTGGTGAAACTGCATGCTTTGCGCGCTGCCGGGGAAGTCGCTGAAGCTATTCTGCGGATTGATACCATCATCCGGAAAAAAGAGGAGAAAAGCAGCAAGCTGGAGCCAGAAATGGAGGAATAGGGAGACATGACCCAGATGGAAGAGGATAAAAAAATGGAAGCCAATGAACAGGAACCGGCCGGGGCCGGAGCTGCTCAGGAACAGACGCAGGAACCCGGTCAGCTGGAACAGCTGCAACAGCGAATAAATCAACTGGAACAGCAGCTGGCCGAGGAAAAGAATGCCCGCTTGCGGGCCCTGGCTGATCTGGAAAACTTCCGACGGCGGGCCCGGCAGGAACGGGAAGAACTGTTGAAATATGAGGCAGAAGGCCTGATTACAGCCCTCTTGCCGGTTATTGACAATTTTGAACGGGCTCTGGCGGCTACCGGAGAAGAAGGCCAGTTACGGCAAGGGGTGGAAATGATTTACCGCCAGTTGATGGAAGTCCTGACCAGAGCAGGGCTGACTCCGATGGAATGCCAGGGCCAGGAATTTGATCCTCACCTGCATCAGGCTGTTATGCAGGTCCCAACTGAAGAACAGCCGGAAAACACCATTGTGGATGTGTATCAAAAAGGATATTATCTCAAGGATAAGGTAATTCGCCCGGCCATGGTCACAGTGGCCGTCAGAAACTGAGCAACATATAATCTTTAGGAGGGTGAAGGACAGCTATGAGCAAGATTATCGGCATCGACCTGGGTACAACCAACTCCTGTGTAGCAGTAATGGAAGGTGGCGAAGTGACGGTTATTCCCAATGCGGAAGGGGGCAGAACCACTCCTTCTGTGGTGGGCTTTTCCAAAACCGGGGAACGGCTGGTGGGCGAGGTAGCCAAGCGCCAGGCGGTAACCAACCCGGAACGGACGGTGATTTCCATCAAGCGCCACATGGGCACAGATTATAAAGTAAACATCGATGGCAAGCAATATACTCCCCAGGAAATCAGTGCTATGATTCTACAGAAATTGAAAGCTGATGCGGAAGCCTATCTGGGTGAACCGGTAACCAAAGCGGTAATCACTGTACCGGCATACTTCACTGACAGCAAGCGCCAGGCTACCAAGGATGCCGGGCGCATTGCCGGTCTGGAAGTAATGCGGATCATCAATGAGCCTACCGCTGCGGCCCTGGCCTATGGTCTGGATAAGGAAGAAGACCAGACCATTCTGGTTTATGACCTGGGTGGTGGTACCTTCGATGTCTCCATCCTGGAACTGGGGGATGGGGTCTTTGAAGTCAAGGCTACTGCCGGTAATAACCGCCTGGGTGGTGATGATTTCGACCAGCGCATCATCGACTGGCTGGTGGCCGAATTCAAAAAAGAAAACGGCATCGATCTGTCCCAGGACAAAATGGCTATGCAGCGATTGAAAGAAGCAGCAGAAAAAGCTAAAAAAGAACTGTCCAGCACCACGGTGACCACTATCAGCTTGCCCTTTATCACTGCGGACCAGAACGGGCCCAAACACCTGGAAATGACCCTGACCCGGGCCAGGTTTGAAGAGATGACCGCTGATCTGGTGGAAGCCACTATGGGTCCCACCCGGCAGGCTCTGAAAGATGCGGGTCTGGAGCCCAAGGATATCGACAAGGTCTTGCTGGTAGGCGGTTCTACCCGGATTCCGGCCGTTCAGGAAGCTATTCGCCGTTTCCTGGGCAAAGAACCTCACAAGGGTATTAACCCCGATGAATGCGTAGCAATTGGTGCTGCCATCCAGGGGGCAGTGTTGTCCGGGGAAGTCAAGGATGTAGTCTTGCTGGATGTTACGCCCCTCTCCCTGGGGATTGAAACCCTGGGTGGGGTGTTTACCCGGATTATTCCGCGCAACACCACTATTCCTACTTCCAAGAGCCAGATTTTCTCCACTGCGGCGGATAACCAGACCCAGGTGGAGATCCATGTCCTGCAGGGTGAGCGGGAAATGGCAGCTTACAACAAGACCCTGGGCCGGTTCATCCTGGATGGCATTCCGCCGGCACCGCGGGGTGTACCGCAAATTGAGGTTACTTTTGACATTGATGCTAACGGGATTGTGCATGTTTCCGCCAAAGACAAGGCGACCGGGCGGGCCCAGAGCATTACCATCCAGTCCTCTTCCGGTTTGAGTGAGGAAGAAATCCAGCGTATGGTCAAGGAAGCAGAAGCCCATGCGGAAGAAGACCGCAAGCGCAAGGAAGAGGTAGAAATCCGCAATAATGCCGATTCCATGGTTTATCAGGCGGAAAAAACCATCAAGGATTTCGGGGATAAGGCGGATCCGGCCAAGGTGGAAGCAGTGAAAAAGGCGGTAGAAGAACTGAAAACTGCCCTGGCTGGCAATAATATTGATGAGATCAAGGCCAAGACCGAAGCCCTGACCGCACCCCTCTATGACCTGACGGCGGCCATGTACCAGCAGCAGGCCCAGCAGCAGCCGCCTCAGAATGACAGTAAAGACGGTCAGGATCCCAATGTGGTAGATGTGTAAACTGGCGGGGGAGGAGACTCCCCCTTTTCCTAATTGCCGCAAAAAGTTTGAGGTGGTAGCTGATGAGCAAACGGGATTACTATGAGGTGTTAGGGGTTGGCCGTAACGCCACCGAAGAGGAAATCAAGAAGGCGTACCGCAAATTGAGCAAAAAGTATCACCCGGACCTCAACCCTGGAGATAAAAGCGCCGAGGAAAAATTCAAGGAAATCAATGAAGCCTACGAGGTGCTGTCTGACCCCCAAAAGCGGGCTGCCTATGACCAGTTTGGCCATGCCGGGGCCCAGGGCTTTGGCGGCCAGGGGGGCTTTGGTGATTTCCAGGGCGGCTTCGGTGGTTTTGGGGCCGAGGAAATCTTCGGCGATATTTTCGATATGTTTTTTGGCGGTGGTAGCCGTAAGCGCCAGGGCCCGCAGCGGGGTTCTGACCTGAGTGCGGAAATTGAGCTGACTTTTGAGGAGGCGGCTTTTGGCACCACCAAAACCATCGAAATTCCCCGCACCGAAACCTGTGAAATCTGCCATGGTACCGGGGCGAAGCCGGGCACCGGGCAGCGTACCTGTCCCACCTGTAATGGTACGGGACAGCAGCAGATTGTGCAAAATACGCCTTTTGGCCGCTTTATCCAGAGCCGCCCTTGCCAAACCTGTGCTGGACAGGGTAAAATTATTGAGCAGCCCTGTCAACACTGTCATGGCAAAGGCAGGGTAAGGAAATTGCGCAAAATTACCGTCAACATCCCTGCCGGGGTGGATAGCGGCACCCGGGTGCGCAAGGCGGGGGAAGGGGAAGCCGGCCTCAGAGGTGGGCCGCCGGGAGATCTCTATTTGATTGTACGGGTTAAACCCCATAAGATTTTTCGCCGTGAGCACAATGATGTGGTGATGAAATTGAATATTTCCTTCCCGCAAGCAGCCCTGGGAGATGAAGTGGAAGTACCCACCCTGGAAGGGAAGGAGAAAATCAAGATCAGTCCCGGCACCCAGAATGGCACAGTCATTCGCTTGCGCGGCAAAGGCATCGTAGATGTCCATGGCCGGGGGCGGGGTGACCAGCGCATCGAAATCCAGGTGGAAGTGCCGACCAAATTGACGGAACGGCAAAAACAGCTGCTGGAGGAACTGGCGGAAACCATGGGACAGAAGCCGGCAGGAGTTCACCAGGAAAAGAGTTTTTTTGATAAAGTGAAGGATGCCTTTATGGGCTAAATGATGGAGGTATGCAGCAGCTTCAGAAAACTAGACTATAATTGATTGTATTTAACTGTTTTGCTACATTAAAGGTATGGAACTATTATCCATTGGAGAAGCAGCAAAGTCCGGCAGGGTTTCGGGGAGCTGATCAGGAATGCCAAAGAAACACGAGAAGAACAAATTTAGCATAACTGTGTGCGGGGAGTTTTTTCCGGAGATTTACCCGGCTCACCGGTCTTCGAAGTGGAGCCGGGGCGAAGAAGACCCGCTGACTACGGAGATGCGTCTCTTCTGTGCCTGTATGCGGTGGGCCTTTAACCGGCTCCTGGAAGGTGCTTCCCGCCATGAAATCAAGAAGTCAGGACAAGAACTTTTCGGGCTGAACTCCCGCTTTGTCGATGACTCCAGACTTAAAGCACAGGCCCTGCTGGACTCCCAAACAGAACTGCTGAAGTTAGAAAATGAAGAAACAGAAGAGAAACTGGGCCGGGCCAGGAAGAAGCTCAGCCTGGCTATGAGGAAACTGGCGAAGGCAGAGGAAAAGGGGGCTGCTTCAGAAGTTATTGAAAAGCTCCGCCTGGCAGTCAAAGGGCGAAACCATCGGGTGGTTTCACTGGCAAAAAGGCTGGCTGAACTGAAGGACTACCGGGAGAAGGGGACAATACCGGAGGTAGTCTTTGGGGGCAGAAGGCTGTGGGA